>JBNLCD010000060.1:0-15226 GCA_050303635.1 Anaerolineae bacterium | reverse complement strand
CCCAGCACCTAATTCACGGCGTACGACCAACGGCACGCCACCTTCCGCCTCAATCAAAACTTCTGCACCATCGACCGGAATATTATTGGCAAGGGAAGCATTGCTCTCAAACAAAGCATCACTGGGTAAGTCTAAATAGGTCCCCAAATTTGATACATCATCAAGGGTGGTAGTTGAGATCACACTCACTGGTGCAATATCGCCAAGTCCGGCAAGGGTACGATTCCAGTTTTGCCCACTATGGATAATCAGATGGCCGCCACCTAAAACCCAATTTCGCAGGGCCGTGCGCTGGCGTACGGTTAAATTACCTGTATCGACATCAAAAAAGGTGAGGACATCAATACTTTCAAGTGCGACGGCTGAATCGGGAATCTCATTAATATTTAAGTTGGCTTGTTCGGATTCGCCACGACCAATTGGTAAACTTGTCAGATTGATCGTATCCGTAATAGATTCAGTCACCACAACATACAACATATCGCGGATAGCCAATTTATGAAGATTAAGGGCCCGCACCGTTTCCGTGGCTAAAATCCGACCGTCGTTACGTTGAATCACTTCTACCGTGTAATCCCGACTAAAATCCGTCGGCACAATATTTAAAAACAGCGTAGCCGAACCACTCCGTCGATCCAATTGCATTGGTACCTGATAGACACTATCCGTGCTATCAAAATCGTTCGGTACCGTGACACGTAAATAGCCATCAATACTATCCCCACTTTGGACCGTAATCCGCATGGGAGTCCATTCATTGGCACGATAAAAAGAATCGTAGCCAAAATCTATATCAATCGTAATATCTTCGTTTTGTGCAGGAGGAGGTCCAAATGCCAGCAGGCTTGGCAACACCATAATGATGCTTAACCAGAGCCATATCCGTCGCGATTTTTTCATGTAAAATTCACCCATTTCGCTGTCATGCTGAACTAATCCCCCCTACTTAATACTTATATATACTCGTTTTGGATTATTTTTGCTTAGACCTAGGTCACTTTAACCCTAAAGTGTTGTCTATATCTATCGTTCGCATTTACCTAAGGTGAAGAAACGCTATGCTTGTTGTTTCTCCACCTTTTTTCACTTTCTATTTATCCCTGTTGCGGTGGCGGCGTGGTCGTTGGAGTCCCCGCACTGGGCGATGTCGTTGACTCGACTGGGATAGGTGTGGTTGATGGCTGAGGTGTCGGCGTGAAATTCGGTGCGGGATAAACTGTCGTTGTACCCAAATTGGCCAAATCAAATTCACACGTTAAATCACTCGCCATGACCCAGCCTGCTTGCCGTTGGACAGGTGCATTGGGTGGCAAGAAAACACGGACCCATGTGCCATCTTCGGTTTGGGTATCCACCCGCATTGTGACAGGTTCACTGGAATACAGCAAAGAATAGCCAGCTTGGCCCGGACCATCAAAAATATCCGTCGCCCCCGCTGTAAGCGTACAAACCGGATCCACCACGACAATCGAATATTTGATGCTACTCTGAACACCATCTGGCCCAGATGAAATCAATTGAACATCAATTGGATCCAAGCTTGTTGGACTAATGGTAATGAGTTCAGGCGGACTGGATAACGCCACATTCTGACTGATATAGTCCAGCGGTTGGCTATCTAAATTGACTGTTGGGGCGGAACGACTATCACCCGCAATTAACGTCCATTGCACATTCCATCCTAACCGGAATTTCTGCTCTACATTGCGATAGAGAATAACTTCGGCGGGATCTTCGTCGGTGGCTATTTCCGGTTCAATAATTAGCTCAAGTTTTGGCTTAACCCGTACCGTGGCTTCTTCGGTCAATTCTTCTTCACCCCGTTGCGCAGTTAATACCAATGTATAACGGCCCGCCGCGTCAATAGCAATTTCATGCCCTGCGCCAAATGCGCCCGGTAAGGCGTACGTTGCCGGTGCCAGATTTTCATTTGTTACCACCAGCGAGACCAATTCCGCGCCGGATGTATCCCATGTAATAAAGATAGGCTCACCTAGAACAACTTCATTATCAGTGACATTGACATCGAACTGACTAATGGCGATTGGAATTGGCGTATTCGAAGGTTCCTTTTTATCATTCTCATCATCACCCGGCAAAATCAGCAAACCGAGAAGCAAAATAATCGCCAGTAACAGAGCTAACGCCCCCGCCCCAACGCCAATCGCCCACGGTGGCACTAAAGCTTTTTCAACATATTTACCGCCGATAGGGGCTTGAAAACCTGAGGCATCAAGCGATCGGCTGATAATATCAAAGCGATGCTCCTGAACTTTACCGACTAATGGTCGATTGAGTGATGTTATATTACCGGTGACTGTTTGTCGTTCACCCGGACCCAACACAATATTAGGTGGCTTGAGCACAAATTGGAGATTCTTGGCGACACTTTGCCCACGAAATTCAAGACTTAAGGGAGCATTCCCCTGATTATGAACATACATCTGGAAGGGCGTGTTGCCTTCAATTGTTTTTTGCCCTAACGCAACACCATACCCGCTGTAATTCAAAACATGCAGTTTGCCGTTGAGTTCACTGATATTTTGCGGCGCGCTTTGTTCGGTAACCCGCACCGTAATATCATACTCACCCGGTTTAGAATCACTATGACGGCGGGGTTTAAAATTGATACGGATATCCCGTTTCTCGTTGGGCGGAATTTCAAGCTCACGCCGATCTAAGCGGGCCCACCCTTTGGGCAATCCCTCAATTTCAAGCGCAAAACGTTCGGCTTCAGCTTTACGATTGGTAATATTCAAAACAGCATGAACATAAGCGCCTGGTGTCACGGCCATGCTCGGACCATCTAATTCAATTAAGACATTTTCATTTTCAACCGAAAGCGTGCTGGTTTTGACGGTAATATCCAAATCAACCACAGGTTGAAAAATCAGGCGCACATCAGCGATCTGGATTTCTTCCCCACCTTGCAAAAGACGTGGTTCATGACCTTTGAGTGGCAACCCATCGACGTAGGTTCCATTCACAGAATCCAAATCTTCGAGATATACCTCGCCGTCTCGTTCGGTTAAAGTTACATGATAACGGGATACCCCATTTCGATCTAAAACCAGATAATTGCCCGGTGAACGACCAATCCCAATTGAATCACCTTGTAAAATGATGGTTTCAAGTGGTCCGTCTGGTCTAAAGATTTGAAGCTGTCCAAAACGCATAAACTAGTCCCTTTGCTGTAGTGCGCTAAGTAGATTTTAGCATTATTCGGCAGGCATGCCACTGGTTTGCCTGATGATTACCCTATCCTAGCCCTTTAGAATATCGTCGCAAGCTGACTGCACATCTGGATAAGTAAATTCGAAGCCCTTATCTAATAGGTTTTGCGGCACAACTCGTTGGCCTTCCGTAATGGTTTGGGCAAGTTCACCAAATAGCAATTTTAATGGGAAAGCCGGTGTTTGGACCAAGGCTGGCCGCCCTAACGATTTCCCAATAGCCCGCGCCAACTGATAATTGC
Source organism: Anaerolineae bacterium (assembly GCA_050303635.1). Lineage (GTDB taxonomy): Bacteria > Chloroflexota > Anaerolineae > Aggregatilineales > J027 > JAKEEQ01. The sequence goes on along the minus strand of JBNLCD010000060.1, from coordinate 11,751 downwards.
GCACCGGATTTGGTGCTGTCAGATTAAAGGTGCCGCTTAATTCTTTGTTTTCAATCAAATAGAGAATCGCCCGTGCCACATCTTCATGATGCACCCAAGACACCCATTGATTCCCACTACCCAGCGGACCGCCCGCCAAAAACTTGAATGGGGTCAACATATTCGGTAAAGCCCCGCCACGTTTACTGAGTACAACACCCGTCCGCAATATGGCCAGCCGCACACCCATTTCTTCCACCGCTTGGGTAGATTTTTCCCACGCGACACAGAGCCATGCCAAGAATCCTTCGGCATGTTCCGCTGATTCTATTAAAATTTCGTCACCATTATCTATTCCATAATAACCAACCGCTGAGGATTGGATGATCAACGCTGGTTTGGTTTCAGCTTTTTGAACCGCATCCACAACCGCCGCGCCTGCATTTAAACGACTCGCGCGGAGAATATCTTTGCGTTCTTCTGTCCAACGTTGCGGTGGAAAAATGCGTTCGCCAGCTATACTCGCACCCGCCAAATTGATAATGACTGTATCTTCCGTAATTAAATCATGCCAGCCCTCACCAGTTTCACCGTCCCATTTAACAAGTTGAACACCATTTAATACTTTATTACGATACTTTTCGGGGTTTCGGCTTAACACATAGACATCATTGTGTCCTGCCAAAAGTTTCGCGCTGACATGCCAACCAATTAAACCTGTTCCGCCTGTGATGATTGCACGCATCTAGAAATTACTCCTTAAACTGTGTTGAAACAATGGTTCATATTCATATTATACAATCTCTGACCCCTCTATTGATAAGGCTCTTTTTACAACAAAATAATTAGAACCGTTGGTTAAGCGTGGGGTTAACGTGGTGCGTACGTATGGGTAATTTAATAGAATAACAGCCATACTACTCACGCTGGATATTGTACCCTCAATATCTCAGTATCGCATAAAAAGTAGCGAGAGGATATCCAATGCCAACCGCACCATGTTTTTACGTTAAGAATGACGCGGGTAAATCTGCACAGATTAATCTCGCGCAATTTCCCTTTGTAATTGGGCGGGCGCGTGAATGTGATTATGTTATTGATTCCAATCAAGTTTCACGTTTACATGCCCAATTTGACTTTGACTACCAACAAGTCGTGATTCGTGATTTGGGAAGCACCAATGGAACTTTCCTCAACGGCGAACGGTTACAAGCCAACAAGGATTACCGTCTCCGGGCGAGCGATGTTGTGCGTATTTCTAATGAGTGCACGCTGATTTTTGATGACCCGGCGACCACGCATCAACTTGACCCAGCCGAAATGTCACCCGCTGGCTTGCGTCTCGATGAGTCATCTGCTCAAGTCTATATTTTAGATAATTTGCTTGACCCACCTTTGAGTCCCAGCCAATTTAGTTTATTGCAATTATTGGTGGACAATGAAGAAGTGGTGGTCACCCGCGATGAAATTCGCGACTATGTCTGGGGTCCCGGTGAAGTGGTTAATGATCAAACCATTGATGCCTTGGTCAGCCGCTTGCGGAAACGCTTGCAAGATGCTGATCCAGAACACGAGTATATTATCACGCGGCGCGGTTTTGGTTTGATGTTCCGCAATCGGCGTGAAGCCCTAGCTAGCATTTAAGCCCGCAATCAGCGACTGTTGAACGTCGTTTGAGAGGAGGGTGGCCGTCAAGTAAGGCGGTTTTCACTGCGCTAAGATAAGGTCAACTGTGATGATTTAAGCCCCCCTAATTTATTGCAGTTGCTCCCTAGCATCCCCGCCTAAACAGCGGGGTCTTTTTTTGCCAATCCATCATGCTTACCCAATCTACATAATTCTAATCTTCACCGCCTATACTCTACTCATCATTACCTGTCCAAGTTATATGTATAGCGGGGCCCTGTCTCCATGCAAGATCCCATTGCCAAAATATCTTCCCATTTCACCGCCATAGGCCGTCCTATTTATGTGACTTATCGTCCCAATCTTCTGATGCTGGTGGCTGTGGGTTTAATTGGGTTATTCTTTTTCGGTACCGAATATAGCCAAACCAATGATGTATCAATCGCGGTGTCACGCAGTACAACCGCCGTGATTGCGGCAACTGTTAGTTGGGCCGTCGCGCGGGAACAAGACCCAGAACATGATTATTCAGCGTTCATCGGGATGATTCCTGCCGCCTTATTGATCACCAACGATTTGGATTTGTGGGTCATTGGCTCAATTCTACTACTCGTCCGCATGGTAAGTCGCGTTGTTGGTCCGCCGGCCTATCTTACTGATTCAATCGCCATCGTTTTGGTAGTTGGATTAGCTATTTTTCTGAGTCCTAGCTGGCTTATTGGTGTGTTGGGTGTGCTAGGCTTTGCTCTCGATGCTTGGTTAAGACCCGCCCTGCCTCGTCAATATATATTTGCGGGTATTGTTGCACTCCTGACGATTATTAGCATTATCACCAATGGCGCAGAATCTATCAATTTACCTGACATCGCTTATCTCAGCGCCATTATTTTGCTCACAATCGGATATTTTGTTTTCCTCTGGCAAACGCCAAACATCAATATTCGCAGTGATTACGGCGAACATTATCCAGTTCAACAGCATCGTTTAAAAATATCGATGTTATTTGGCGCGAGCAGTGCCGTGATAATAAGTTTATGGGGCGGTAATATTGCCATCCAAGAACTTTTGCCGATTTGGACCGCGCTGGCTGGCGTTGTTGTTTATTGGCTGTTGATGCGTGTAATCAGGAATTAAGCTGACATATAAAGCAAAAGCGGCATGAAACACCAATATAGTATGCCATGCCGCCTGTATTTTACGTGGGAAAAACTTTATTCGCCATCAATATCTTGAAGAATTGCCCACATATATTGCCAAGCGCGAGTCAATGTTTCCGGCTGAATTGTATTGGGAGTATCAGCTTCCGAATCCCAATTCTTGGGATGGCCACTTGCCCGATCATAACCCATCAGTCCAGCGGCTTTCATCTTCTTGGCGCGCAATGGCCCCACATCGTCTAAACTTGTCATCGAACGGCCCATAATACCGAGCGTAGGATTGTGATGCGCGATCTTGGATAAGCGGGTAACCAATTCACTATCAGGTTCATAACGATCCGTTTTGCTCAAACCATGACTGGATACCCAGCACAATTCGCCCGAACCAATATTATCCAGTGACAGCCACCATGCATCTTTCCATTGATCGCCATATTCACGCACAATTTCGGACGCACCTTGTCCGGCGACCGTTCCACAACCTGTAAAACTTAAAACAACTTCGGTCTTTTGCAGGGGCTTTTGCGCAAGTTGTTCACCAAGGGCTAAGAGCATCGCCACCCCGGAAGCATTATCGTTTGCGCCGGTGGTGGAATTACCCATATCATCAACCACACTTAATCCCGCGCCACCAAAAAGCGTCGCCGCAATCATTTGCCGCATCCAAATCGGTGCCCCGACCAGCGTCAACAGTGATCCTAACAAAGCACTTTGTGGCAATCCCGCGAACAAATATGGCATATAGTCCCGCAAACGTGGGTTGTGACTAAGTCGGGTAATATCCGTATCCATGTGGGCCAGCAAAACAATGCGCTCTTTTGCTTCACCACTCGCTGGAATTCGTCCAATAATATTCTGTGAACGACGTTGGGGATAAATCGTCTCCCACGGCGGGGTATTTCCTTTAAGAATTTGATGCGCACTTATGGCCGCGCCCATCATCAATAAGGTTCCGGCCAAACGTCGCCAGCGCGCTTGCCCTGCGCCCAATAACATTCCCGCACCGGCTAATAAGCCAGCCGTACCGAGGCGATCACTAAGTTTACCAACAGCATGAAAAGCTTGTTCTTCGACATCTTCCACACCATAAGTGTTGAGTTTTTGCGTAATATAACGAGCCGCCAATAACTCTTCGGCTGAACGGGGCGGGCGTGGTTTTTCGCTCAGATGAGTAATAATATCGCACAGTTGATCGATCGGTGCCGATTCTTGCATCAGTTCATGTCTCCCCATGTAATTTAAACAGCATACTTTAACTATAGCGTGGCTTGGTTGAAAAAAATAGGATTTCGCGTCACAATTTGGGCGGCAAATTAGATTTACCCCATATTTTTTTGCTGTTAGGAGCTTTAATAAAATGAATTTAGGAACCTTATTGCCACGCCACGCGCAGTATACACCCAACCGTCCAGCGGTTGTTTTTGAAGATCAACGCTATAACTGGCGTGAATTCAATGCACGGGTCAATCAAGCCGCGCATCTCTTGCTTGATTTAGGCCTGACCAAAGGCGCCAAGATTGCCACAATTTTACCGAATGGTATCGAAGTCCTCGATTTATATTGGGCTGTCGCTAAAACAGGCATGGTAATTGTACCGCTTAGTCCTATGTTACGCGGAGAAGGTCTCGCCTCCCTCTTACGCGATTCGGATGCCGAAGCTGTCATCACCACCGCCGAAATGCTAGAACACATCCAACCTTTCCGGTTAGAACTCACCAATATCGCAGAAGGTAATATTTTGTGTGTTGATGCCGATGATCTTGACGATTATCCCCATTATCATACTCGTCACGCCACCATGAGCACCGACGAACCGCCCTACGTAGAAAATCAAGACGAAGACCTCTATAACATTATCTACAGTAGCGGGACAACTGGGTTACCCAAAGGCATCATGCACACCCATTATATTCGCGGAATGTATTGTCATAGCTTTTCCACAGTTTTTCGCATCATGCCCGAAAGTGTAATTTTGCACACGGGTTCACTTGTATTTAACGGCGCATTCTTAACTTTCATGCCCGCCTTTTATCAAGGTTCGAAATATGTTCTGCATCCTTATTTTGATGTCGAACGCCTCATTGAAACTGTCGAAAAAGAAAAAATCACGCACATCATGATGGTGCCTTCACAAATTGTAGCCATGTTGCACCATCCGAAATTTGACCCATCCCGCATGCAATCGCTGGAAATGATTATGACTGTGGGGGCCCCGTTACATCTTGAACACAAACGAGAATTCATGGAGAAATTACCGGGCATTTTCTATGAACTCTATGGCTTAACTGAGGGCTTTATGACAGTTCTGGATAAATTATTAGCCGAAGAAAAACCGGGTTCGGTCGGTGTCCCACCCCCCTTCTATGAAATGAAGATTTTGGACCCGGTCGGCAATGAAGTTGAAACGGGTCAGGTCGGCGAAATTGTGGGGCGCGGCCCGATGTTGATGTCTGGCTATTATAAACGCCCTGATTTAACCAAGAATGCCATCCTCGATGGCTGGTTGTACTCCGGTGATTTGGGTTATGTCGATGAAGATGGTTTTCTCTATCTCGTTGACCGCAAAAAGGACTTGATTATTTCAGGCGGCATCAATGTCTATCCCAAAGATATTGAGGAAATTTTGGTCCAACATCCCTTGGTTGTCGAAGCCTCTGTCTTTGGTGTGCCCGATGACAAATGGGGCGAATCACCTGTTGCCGCTGTCATTCTGAAGGATGGGGTAAATACCGAACCGTCCGAAATCCAAGACTGGGTCAATGAACGGGTGAATGCGCGCTATCAAAAACTCAAAGCGGTGCTGATCCGTGATGCCTTCCCGCGCAGTGTAGCCGGTAAAACACTCAAACGGGTTATGCGCGATGAGTTTTGGCAAGACCAAGACACGAAAATTTAATATAAAACAAAAATCTCTGAACCGATTGATAATGTCGACGGTATAGCAACTAAGGATAGAAAATGAGTCAGTTTGTTGAAACAAATGGTATCAAACTTCATTATTTAGATCATGGTAGTGAAAATTCACCAACATTGATTTTGATGCATGGTCTCACCGCCAATGCCCATAGTTTTATGGGCTTAGTCCATGCAGGTTTAGCAGAAAATATGCGCGTCATTTCCGTTGATTTACGGGGTCGGGGTCTGACGGATCAACCCGATCCGTCAGTTGGCTACACGCAACGCGATCATGCCGACGATGTTATCGGTCTGATGGATGCGCTCGGCATTGAAACTGCCATTCTAGGCGGACACTCATTTGGCGGTCTGCTGGCCATTTACATGGCGGCCAATTACCCAACTCGCGTTGACAAGATTGTCATTCTGGATGCTGGCGTTTTGCACGATAAAGTCACCGAAATGATTAAGCCATCAATGGATCGGCTCGGTAAAGTCCTGCCGTCATGGGAAGAATATATTGAAGGTGTCAAAAATAGTCCGTATTATGACAATGGATTTTGGGATGCTGATTTAGAAGCGTATTATCGGGCGGATGTCAAAGATTTGCCGGATGGTTCCGTCGTAGCGCGTTCAACCCCGGAAGTTATTGAAGAAGCCCGCTTAGGTCTAATCGCCGAACCGTGGACCGAGTTAATGGCTAAAGTTGCCCAACCTGCTATTTTGTTACAAGCACCAGATGCATTTGGCCCAATAGGTCTACCCATTCTCACCGATGAAAATGCGGCACTCACGGCTCAACTACTGCCAAATTGCTATCATAAACGGCTGGCCGGTAATCATCTTACACTGGTTTTTGGCAAATATGCGCCTGGTGTGGTCGAAGCCATTAAAGAATTTGTAGGAGCCTAAACTCAGCATCAATATTAATTGGCAATATGGTAAGAAATCAGCCAGTTGATTTCTTACCACCCACTCGCTGAAAATATCGTATTGAGGAAATCAACCCGCTCGGTCTCAGTCATCGGACGGGCACAACACCATTCTTCCATCAGACCCGTGTATAAATCGACACTCAGCAATTGCCCATCATAGATAATCAACTTATCCATGAACATTTGCCGGGTCCCAATTTGCCCCATTTGGTCAAAGAACAGATTCCCTAAGCCATGATGCAAAAATGCAGGTGATTCGCCATCCCGTGGCACGAAACCAAAGCCTTGCGGTTGATGCGCTTGACTCCCAATTACAATATCCGCACCCCAATTGGCAAATTGCGTAAATTGGCGCACTTGTTCTTGGCCGACTGAATAGCGATAAAATTCCCACTGTTGGACCGTCATAATCACAATATCAACTTCTTCAGCCAAGCGCGGGAGTTCTTCACTCAAAAATTCATCATCGCAAGGCGCGGCACCGGGTCGTTCCGTTGAGGCAAGCGCTTTAAATGGTCCGGGGACATTACACCCAATAAAAGCAATTGTATTGCCGTTGTGTTCTGTAATATATGCATCGCGCGCATCTTCGGGGGTCAAACCGCCGCCAAATGTCGCAATATTATTTTCTTGATAGATTTCATAAGTATGCCGAAAAGCACCCGGTCCATAATCCAGATTATGATTTCCGGTCAGTTCAACCACATCCAAACCAATATAGGTCAATAGCTCTAGATAGCGGTCATCGGAGCAGAAAATGGTTGTCCCTTGAAAGCGATCCGCTGGCGGGCAGTTTTCCGAGAAGGAGACTTCATTGCTGGTATGCATAATATCGGCATCGTCAATAAAATCCATAATGCCATTTGCGGGATAGGTGAGGCCTTTTTCTTCCATTTGATGAGCCGTCGCGCGTACCATCGCCGTCACGCCACTCAAAACAACCCGCGTCAATTTACTATCTTCGCGATTGCTAGGTTGCCATAACCCTGTATCGAGCAAATCTTCAGCCAAATGTCCCACGGCGCGATCATCGCCGGAAATACCGATGGGTACGACGAGTGGATAATCTTCCATATTAAAATCTGCCGCAAAAATATCGGTCTGATTCACTTTGAGCGCTTTGAATTCGGGACGCAAATCGTTGAATGCCAAAATTGACCATGCAAAAGGTCGATTTTCCCATAGCAAAGTACTTAACGCATCGGGTGGCACGACTTCAATCGGGGCGTTTTCATTGGGGGCTTCCCACGCCGCGACAAGGGCATCGTACACTTCAGCGGTCAAATAAAGGGTTGGTAAAGTTTCGTCACCCGCTATCGTAAATTCATCGAGAATTTGCGGGTCCCCTTTCCAAAATAATTCAATATGGAAGGCCCGAACACGATCAACAGTACTCGCAAAGGAGGTAACGGGTACATAAACCCATTGACTCGTTATTACGGCATCGGGGTCATTAATGGTGACCAGAATTTCAGCATCATCTGGTTCATTCACCCACCGATATTCCTCAGTGTCTAAAAGCGGTTGCAACATTGCGGTATAGTCATCGGGCACATTCGATGCTATCCATAATTTGAGTGCTTCATCCTGAGCTTCGGCCGCTTGCTTATGACTCATAAGCGGGCTTAAACTGATAATGACAATCAACATGAACCAAACATAACGAGTAAGTTTTCGCATTAAATCTATTCCTAGGACACCCAATATTTTTGAAGTGATAGCAAAAACAATCCGTGTCGAGTATAAACGAGTCATTCAAAAGCACAAGGGACGACCTCTTTAACCGTGGGGGAATCGTTGTCCAATCAAATTTAATAAATCGCCTTAGCGTATGAATGATTTTGCAGGAGGACCAAATATGCAAAGTTTTAGCGATAATGCCGTAATGTTGAATAATCAAAAGCATTTTATGCAATGGTGGCTTCCCGATGGTGAGATTCGGGCCGTGGTGCAACTTGCGCATGGTTATGCTGAACATATGGGCCGTTATGAAGCAACCGCGCAATTTTTAACCGATATGGGTGTTGCGGTTTACGGCATTGATTATCCCGGTCATGGTCATAGTGAGGGTTTAAGTGTCTATATCACAGATTTTGAAGATTTAATTCGCCTCCATGAAATTGTCTTTAACAAAATCAAAACTGACCATCCCAATTTGCCGATATTTATTCTAGGTCACAGTATGGGGACATTGATTGCCCTAGAATTTACCCTTAAACATCAAGGTGAGCTCCAAGGTGCAATTATTTCTGCCTCGGCGCTCGAGGGTCATCGCACCGCCCCACCTGTCGTTGTTAAAGTGATTGGTTTTTTGAATATGTTTATGCCTAAAGTTCGACTAGCGCGTGAAATTAAGCCGCAATTTTTGTCACATGACGAAGCAATTGTCGAAGCCTATCGCAACGATCCGCTGATTGACTTGGAAAAATGGCGTATCCGCACAGGTTATGAGGTCTCTAAGGCGATTTATCGGATGCGCAAAAAAGTAAGTGAAATTAGCCTACCTCTTTTAATTCTGCATGGCAGTGACGACCAAGAATTACCGCCGGATGGTTCGCAATATCTATATGATCATGCCGCCTCGTCTGATAAGCAGATTAAATTTTATGAAGGGATGTATCATGAAATTTTGAATGAAATCAAGCGGGATGAAACATTGGCGGATATCCAAACTTGGCTAAATGCTCATATTCACTAAGCAGAGCACATTTCGATTTCGGGCAAATAGTGCGGCAAGGGCCTAAAGACCCTTGTCTGTCCATTTTGGAATTATCTGCAATTCACCTTAGTAAGCACACCCTAACAGCCGAAATTTAAGTTTCAGGGTATAGTTGTAAACTAGCCTTTACTTCTATTAATTCGACGAAAGAGCTTTATTTTATGACGGGCAGTGAACCGCGTGAGAATATTGCCATTGCAATTGATGGTGGGGGTGTCAAGGGGGCCATGGTCGCCTATGGCATTATTGAACTAGAAAAACAATTGGGTCTCGAAGAAGGTCAACCACTCATCTCCGACCCTCGTGTTAAGGTTGTGGCCGGGACAAGTACGGGCGCAGTTTTAGCCAGTGGTTTGGCGATTGGGATGACGGGCAAACAGCTCGTTGAGATGTATAAAGCCCTAGGTGAAGTGGTATTTAGCGTACCGGGGCCGTTACGTCCGTTTGGGAGCAAAGTTCCATTATTGAGTGAACTCAAGATTCCCATGAGCGTCTTACGGCTTATTGAAAAATTTCCTGTGCTAGGCGAGATATTCATCTATGCCATGTATCCCGCGCGCTATTCACTCGATCCCTTGCGAGGTGTGCTCCGCAAAGAACTAGAGAAAGTGGTCGGTAAAGATTCCGGCGATTATACGATGTCGCAATTGGGCGAATATTTAGCCGAAAATGTGCCCGGTCACACGACCTTGATTATCACGGCGATGGAGGTCTTGGCACGAAAGACGCGCTTTATCAAAACGACTGAAGAATCATCCTTTAAAGATTATCCAGTGATTGAAGCCATTGTCGCCTCGTCCTGTATTCCCACATATTTTCCACCCGTGCCAATTCCAACCAAAACAGGTGAAGCCCCGACGCGTTATCTAGTCGATGGGGGCGTGGGAAATTTTGAAAATCCAGCCTTCGTCGCAACATGGGAATTGTGTTATCCCTACAACCCGGATGAACGTCGCCGCTACGACCCTGAAAGTGTAACGGTTTATTCTTTTGGAACGGGTTATAATCCCACTGAAATTTATCGCAAAAAATTTGGCGTGCCGACTAAATGGTGGGCTCTCGACTGGTCACAACGGGTAAATGATATGTTCTTAGTGGATGCCACCCGTGAACAATCGCGGACAATCATTTCAACTTATCCCGGTATCGATTTCCGCCGCTTCCAAATTGTCTTCGATAAGTTCATTAGCGCCGATGATTTCAAATTAATTGATACCTATCTCAAAGAAAAAGGGGCTGTGTTGCAGGAACGTATCCGCAATAATGAACACGCCCTCACCGGTATTCAATTTGATCCCGAAGGCATCGGCCATGAGATCATTCAACCGTATATGACCTCTTAACACAACTGAATATTATGGGGGGTGAGGTTAATTGTAACCTTGCTCTCCATTAATTTAACCCCATATCTTCTCGATATTGTTCGCGTAATACATCAATCGAAATAAGTTCACCCGCATCATCTTCAAAAAACCAATAATCCCAGCCGTTAAAGCTTGATGTATTTTGCAAATGCGCGGCACTCCGATGAATGGAGCCGCGAAAATCCTTGATGGTCAATTGACTGTCGGCATTGATGGTGGCGTGATGCTTGCGATTTTTGGCGAATAATGATTGACCAATTTGCAAATAACCCGCTTCAATCAACTTGGCAAAACCAACCCGTGTTTTCTTCCGTTTCGAGGGCGTTTCCAAATATTGTTTATCAATAAAATTCTCAGGAATCGCATCAATCCGTTCACGAGCAACCTTCACATACACAGGCTCCATTTCGATGCCGACATAATGTCGTTGTAATTTTTTGGCAACAGCCCCCGTGGTTCCTGAACCAAAGAACGGATCAAGTACAACGTCATTGGGATTGCTGGATGCCATTAAAACACGATACAACAACGCTTCAGGCTTTTGCGTTGAGTGCGCTTTCTGACCATCAATTTTGATACGCTCGGCCCCTCGGCAAATCGGGAGACGCCAAACATTGGGCATCTGCTTTTCGTCATTAAGATTTTTCATCGCCTGATAATTAAAGGTATATTTCTTTTGTTCAGTGGATTTTTTGGCCCAAATCATAGTCTCGGTAGCATTTGTGAAACGCGTACCGCGAAAATTCGGCATCGGATTGATTTTATGCCAATGCACATCATTCAGTATCCAATAACCCAAATCCATCATAATTTTGCCTACGCGAAAAATATTGTGATAACTCCCAATCACCCAAATTGTGGCATTATCTGTCATTAACCGGCGCGCTTCAGTTAACCATGCCTTGGTAAAATCATCATACTCGCTGAAGCTGGCAAATTGATCCCATTTATCATCAACAGCATCAACCAGCGTCTGATTAGGCCGCAGAAGTTCATTCTGAAGTTGCAAGTTATAAGGTGGATCTGCAAAAATCAAATCTATAGATTTTTCTGGCAAGTTTTGCATGATTTCAATG
>JBNLCD010000059.1:4298-15260 GCA_050303635.1 Anaerolineae bacterium | reverse complement strand
GTCAAACTGAGTAGCCACCCAATCTTTCGTGTCGGAATAGGGTAAGCGTTTCAGTAATGCATAATCAACCAACCCCCGGAGATATTGAAACACCCGTGGTTTCTCATTAATTCCAATGTACAGCAAGCCTTCGAGCAAGCGGCAACTTTTAAATTTCAGGCCAATTTCAAAATTAGCGGCGTTGAGCACATTTTGAATATAACCAAAACGTTCTAAGATGGGATGACTGTAGCCTAAGCCTTTGAAAACAGCGCGTTTCATGCGCAATTTCATCTGGTCGGTGGATTCGTATAAGGCATCACCGGAGAGAATTTCATAGTAAACACGCGCGAAGGCATGTTGATGGAGCGAATTTGCAATGGCGGACTTATGCTTGAAGTCTTTAAACCACAGCGCTTCCAAATATTCACTGCTGAGCGTGCCCCACGGTAAATATTGGGCGGCTCCCGTGTATTCAATATCCGAGCCCCACATTTCCTGCGGACGGATCGACCCCAAATCAACCTTGGTGATGGTGTAATACGCATCATCGGGTTGCTCACTAATCATAATATTGGTGAGATTCAAATCCAGATCAACCAACCCATTACTAGATAGAAAATCGAGCGCTGTCGCCAAATCCTGCATCGATAAGGCAACTGCTTTGAGATCATCAAAAAGCACAGCGCTTTCCAATTCCGTCAAATTACTACCCTGTAGTTGTTCATGAATACGATCGAGCTTGTCGTCGAGGGATTCGCCAATAATTTTCGTCAGTTCCAGGGCCAAATATTGCTCGCCTGTTTCTAAGTCGTCAACAATGGCAATCGCGAGCAAGGAGGGGATAGGTGGAATAACATCGGTGGCGCGCTTGGCTTCTTCGACCAGAAGATAGGTGCGAATCTCGATGAAGGCAAATGTCAATTCATCATCGAGCATATTCTCCATGACATATTCGAGCGCGCTTTCAATATCGTGGGCGGCCAGATGATCGAGCAAAGCCCGATTGAATTTAAAGGGGTATTTGAAAATTTTAACGACACTATCACCGTTATTGATGACAATGGCGGTGCGTCCACTCCCAATTTTACGCCGCTCATAAGTTGCCATTAACTCACGATCATAATGGCGTGACACATCAAGCGCAGTTATCGTGTAGCGATTTTCTGTAGCTTGCGGCGGTTCGGTTGCAGTTTCCATTTTCGCCTTTTTCCTACGCACTAAATCCCTAACTCCCCCCACACTCTATGGATGCATCAAGTATAGACGAAAATAACGAATTTCAAACCTTAACGCGAGAAATCTAATAAATCTCAATGGTTCAAGATAGCGTTTTCCCAAAAATAGCATTTTCTGCCAAATTTCGTTACTATCTGCGACGATATAATTTTTGGATTCGCCTAGGAATGGTACTCAACCATATTGTCTCAAACAATTTTACACCAACAAGTCCAGAAGGGCGCTACGCTAGGTGTGCTATTCAGCGCGGTGTTGCTATTGATCGCTCTGACGGCCTGCACTAATGAACCATCTAACGCAGATAGTCGTCACACGTCGCAACCAACCGCCACAGATGTCCCCCGCATTAGCCAATCGCTGGATAATGGCGCGGCCATTTATGCGCGTTATTGCGCCGAGTGTCATGGTTTAGATGGCGAGGGCGAAAGTCCTGACAGTTTAACCAGTGGCGATTTAGCGCCACCGCATGATGCAACGGGTCATACGTGGCATCATGCCGATGATTTACTAATTGAAATTATTCGCGATGGCGGCATCAGTAAGCGCATGCCCGCTTTTAGTGAACAACTAAGCGCCGCCCAAATTGAACTGGTCATCGCGCACATCAAAACTTTTTGGACAGATGAACAACGCGCCTATCAAGCTGAAGTGACGGAAGCGCTACGCAATCAATAAGGAGGCCTATGTTTTATCGAATTTTGATTTTGCTGAGTATATTGCCGTTGGCCATGCTCGGTTGTTCGAGCAAAAACAAACTGGCTGACAAATTGCCATTGGACCAAGAACGGCCCACGCTCGTTATTTTTTATGCCGATTTGTGACCGCAGTGAGACAACTTTATACCCATCGTGAATGGGCTCGAAGAAGAATATGGGGAAGACGTGCGGTTTTTATATATGGATGCGAACGGCAATGGTAAAGAAGCCTATGAAGCGTCGCAATTTCGCGGGCATCCAGCCGTCGTAATTTTGAAACCCGATGGCACCGAACTCTGGCGCTATCAAGGGGCACCTTCCGCAACTGAATTAGAATCTCAAATTCAAGATGCATTAAATTAGATTTCTTGTTAAGGGGGAAGTTTGGCCACGGCATATTCTGTCGTGGCCTTTTTGCTTCAATTTCGTTGTTGTGGGTCAAGTTGTCTTGCTAATGACAATTCTAGGCCACCTTTAGCCAGAATTTTATGGGGTCAAGCATACAAAAACGGGCGACACATGTGTCGCCCCTACGAAATGATTGTGTTATATCGTAAATTGGTAGAGGTGAGGCATGCCTCACCCGCTGATTGCAAAGCCTCGTGCTTCATTACTTAAACCTGAACCAATTCATTGCTCTGCTGGACAATTTCGGCTTCCCAATTGTCCAATAATTCCTCAACAATGGGTGTAAAACTGCGGTGCATCATACGGTTCATCAACCAGCCCAACACGCCCGATTTATTGAGCGCATAATCGAAGTACATATAAATTTCGGTGCCATTCTCAACGGTGTTCAATCCCCATGTACCCTTTAGTTTCGTAAATGGATAAGGATAATCTGCCGGTGTGGTATCCACCTCAAACGCATAGACTTCACCTTCACGCCACAGGACACAGGTTTCATTCCAACCCTGTCCTTTGTTGTCATAGCATCGGCGGGTAGGATGGTTTCCCTCACTGGTTTTGATGGCTTTACTTAAATTAGGGGCATAATCGGCATAATGTTCGATATCGGAGATGACCTGCCACACCACTTGCGGCGAAGCATAGACAGTTCGGTGGGCACTTAAACGATACATGCATAAAACTCCTCAGACAATTCTGTTTGCGATTAGTCTCACTATAGGCAAAATCGTTCTGCCAACACCATGCCAAACACTGCCAAATTTTGCCAATTTGCAACAAAAAACCCCCAACGCTACATTGAGGGTTCTGTTTTTCGCGAGAAATTAGGCGGTGCTATTTAATCGCGTGCAATTCAACTTCGAAAACCAACGTGGCATAACCCGGAATCGCGCCCGGATGACCGCGTTCACCATAAGCCAAGTTATAGGGAATGAAGAATTTGTATTTGGAGCCGACAGACATCAATTGCAAACCTTCGGTCCAACCCGCAATGACGGCCTTGAGCGGAAAAGTTGTGGATTGCCCGCGATCATAACTGCTGTCGAAGGTGGAGCCATCCAAAAACGTGCCTTTGTAATCAACTTCAACGGTTTGGTCAGCCGTCGGCTTGGGACCCTCGGTTTCAGTGATGACGGAATATTGCAAGCCACTCGCGGTAACTTGAACCCCATCTTTTTTGGCGTTTTCAGCTAAAAATTCTTCGCCCAATTTTTTGTGATCGGTCATGGGAATTTCGATTTCCTTTCAAAGTTTGACATGAGCGCCCATGATAACGGGTTTAAGACATTCAGCCTAGAGTTTATTGTTGGCACGTCGTTGACCTAGGACAATTTGGGTAGGATTGTCATATTGGCAGGGTTAGATTGCCTCAGTAAACTCATATAAAACACCGTTATTTTTTAGAAAAAGGGCTTTCCAAGCTTTCGTAAAAGCTTGACCAAAACTTTTAGAAAGGGCGTTATCTAAATTCACTTAAAGTTTTTTGGTTTTACCGTTTTTACAAAAACGGCAAAGAATCCTTTTCTAAAGATTTGCGACAACCTACATCAACTCGCCAGCGTTATTGAATAAGATAGGACCAGAACGCCATGCAATTTCCAAGTTTTCAAGATGTCTTGAGTGCGCAAAAGCGCATTCGTCCCTATTTAAATCCCACTCCCTTACATAGTTATAGTGGCCTCAACAACTTGATTGGCACCGAAGTTTTTATTAAACACGAAAATTATCAACCCGTGGGCGCGTTTAAAGTGCGCGGCGGGATTAATCTGGTTGCTCAATTGTCCGCTGAAGAAAAAGCGGCGGGCCTCATTGCGGTTTCTACCGGTAATCATGGTCAATCTGTCGCTTATGCCGGACGGCTATTTGATGTTCCCGTGCGGATTGTTGTCCCCGAAGGGGCTAATCCGGGCAAAGTTGCGGCGATGGAAGGCATGGGCGCTGAAGTTATTTTTCATGGCGCAAAATTTGATGATGCCCGCCTTCACTGCGAAGCCTTAGCGGAAGAACATCAATATCGCTATGTGCATTCCGGCAATGAACCGCATTTAATTTCAGGGGTTGCCACGGCCACGCTGGAAATGTTGACTGTTCAACCCGATATTGAGGTGATTATTGTGCCGATTGGCGGGGGCAGTGGTGCATCAGCGGCCTGTATTACAGCCGAAGCAGTTAATCCGAATATCAACGTGATTGGTGTGCAATCCGAAGAATCGCCCGCCGCGTATCAATCCTGGCAAGCTAAAGAAATTCGCGAAGCGTCGAATAACACCTTTGCTGAAGGTTTAGCTACGGGAAGCGGGTTTGGATTTCCTCAACAAATTTTGTGGGAAAAATTGCACGATTTCCGTTTGGTCAGCGATGCATCGATTCGCGAAGCCATTCGCTTTTATCTGGAATATGCGCATAGTTTGGTTGAGGGCGCAGGCGCGGCTTCCTTGGCGCTAGCCTATCAAATGCGCGAAGAATTAGCAGGAAAAAAAGTGGGTCTGATTGTCTCCGGCGGGAATCTATCCGTGAAAACGTTGCAAGATGCGCTCAATACGTAAATTGGATAATATAAAAGCATCACGTCGGTAAAAACAGGGATTACGCCAAGGTGATTAACAATATTGATCGCTTTAATGCACTTATTGAAGACGCGCTCAATCAAGAATTTTCGGGCTGGGATTTTGCGTATCTTGACGGTCGCCGCACCCGCGCAGGATTGCCGTGGGATTATGCAAAGCATGTACGCGAGCACATAGCTCACGCTAATTCTATGCTGGATATGGGGACTGGCGGAGGCGAATTTCTGGCCTCGCTGGCTCCGCTCCCGGCCAAAACATGGGCGACAGAGGGTTGGGCGCTGAATGTGCCGATTGCGCAACAGCGTTTAGCGCCCTATGGAGTCAAAGTTCATCAGATTGACATGCAAGATAAATACACTCTACCTTTTGATGACAATTCGTTTGATCTCATCATTAATCGCCATGAGGCGTTTGATGCCACCGATATTCACCGGATGCTCCATTCTGGCGGCTATTTCATAACCCAACAAGTCGGCGGTCAAAATGGGATGCGTCTCAATAAACTGTTGGAGGCTCCCCTGCCCGAATTTCATGATATTTCCCTTGAACGGGCGGTGCAAAAACTTGAAGAAGCTGGCTTAGATATTATTCAAATCGAAGAGGCTTTTCCTGAAGAACGCTATTTAGATATTGGCGCGGTCATCTTCCACTTGAAGGTGATTAAATGGCAGATCGAAGACTTTAGCGTCGAGAAATATCATCGCCAACTAGGCAAGATCCATAATATGATTGAGCAAGACGGGTATCTCGCTATTCCGGCGCACCGTTTTTTCATTAAAGCGCGCAAATAGAGAATAGTATTTGTATTGCAAATAGCTAAACATAACGAGATTAGTTTGGCATAAAACTATACAAGGGAGTGTGGCTGATGAAAACGACCTTAATTGCTGGCGGTATCCTCATTCAAGACGATCAAATTCTGTTAGTTGAACAGCAAGGTCCTGAAGATGAACATAGCTCGTGGGCGATTCCTGCCGGACGGGTTGAAGTCGGTGAAACACTCGACACCGCTCTGGTGCGTGAGTTTCATGAAGAAACAGGTTTAACCCTCGAGCAAATCGGGAATATCATCTACGGTAATCACTTGATTGATCAAGCCAACCAGCGGCAATTAATCATGTATTGCTATACGATCCGCGCGTGGAGTGGCGATCTACGCATTGATGATCCGGATGATGTGATTTTGGATGTAAAATTTGTGGATATCGCTGAAGCCGCCAACCTCATTGAGCAAACCCAAGATTTTCAGCCCATGCGTGAACCGATTGTCGCTTATTTGCGGGATAAGGTGCCCGCTGGCACCATGTGGATTTATGAGCGCCAGAGTGATGCTGTAAACTTAAAAGCGCGGCTCTATTAGCGTTGATTTGGGGTAATGATTTTCAATTGTCAGCCGCCCTCGAATAAATTCGGGGCTAAAAATCATCACCCAATGAATGGGTTAAAAACTCCTGAAGGCGACGGTTACAGTCCATTTATAGGACGCTGTTTTTTAGCTATGGATTAAAATCCATAGCGGTCGCGCCACCGCGCCTGTTTACCCTTCTCCTAAAAAACTACCCGTGGAAGATATTGATCATTTGGTGACTTTGTTTAAGGCTAAGGTCCGCCTCAGATTAAAAACACAATCATGCTAAAAGCAAAAGAACCCGCCGCAGTGGCAGGTTCTTTTTGATTTCTAGACTACAATCCAAATCAGATCTTAGTTGACCCGTTCTTGGATCACAAATTCGATTTCGTCGCCTTCTTTGAAGTCATTGAAGCGGTCGAGTGAAACCCCGCATTCAAAGCCCGTTTGAACTTCGCGGACATTTTCTTGAATACGCTTCAAGCCGCTCACTGAAACACCGGCAACCAGTGTTTTGCCGTTGCGGATAACATTGGCTTTGGCATTCCGGCGGGCAACCCCATCCCGGATATAAGAACCCGCGACTTGCCCCACCTTGGAGATGTTGAAGACTTGGCGAACTTCGGCCACACCGATAACTTTATCAGCGTATACGGGGTCAAGCATCCCTTGGAGCGCCAGTTCAATATCTTCAATCATCTTGTAGATGATATTGTAATTGCGAATATCAACGCCATCGTTGGCGGCGGTGCGTTCTGCCGCGCCATCAACATGCGTATTGAAACCGATGATAATGGCATGGGATGCACTGGCCAAATTCACATCGTTTTCGGTGATATTGCCTACGTCGGAGTGCAAAATACGAATATTCACTTCGTCATTTTCCAACTCTTCGAGTGAGTTCACCACAGGTTCCAAGGAGCCTTGGACATCAGCTTTGACAATCAGCAAGAGTTCCTTGCTGACACCTTCTTGGAATTTTTGGAAGAAGTCTTCCAGTGTCATCGCGCTCAAGGCTCCACCTGATTCGCGTTCAGCTTGTTCAGCCAAACGATCATCGACTAGATTCCGCGCAACTTTCACATTTTGGACGACTTCAAAGCGATCACCAGCATCCGGCGTTTCGCTCAAACCCATCACTGAAACCGGGAATGAAGGCGGTGCTTCATTGACTTTCTTACCCGTTTCATCGAATAGGGATTTGATGCGGCCATAAGCAGTTCCAGCCACCACAACATCACCTTGCTTCAATGTCCCGTTTTGGATGAGTAACGTGGCGATAGGACCGCGACCCGTTTCCATCTTACTTTCGACAACGACACCGGCGGCGTCACTGTCAGGATTAGCCACAATTTCGATATCTTCAGCCACGAGCAAAATGGCTTCGAGCAGATTTTCCAAACCCGTGCGCATTTTCGCTGATACAGGTACGACAAGCGTATCGCCGTCCCATTCATCGGGCACGAGGCCGATTTCAGAGAGTTCGGTTTTCACCAAATCAGGATTGGCGTTTTGCTTATCAATCTTGTTAAGGGCAACCACCATTGGGACACCTGCGGCTTGCGCATGGTTAATCGCTTCCCGTGTGGTGGGCATAATGCCATCGTCTGCCGCGACCACCAAAATTGCCACGTCCGCCCCTTGAGCACCACGCGCCCGCATAGCGGTAAATGCCTCATGGCCGGGGGTATCGAGGAAGGTGATTTTTTGGCCGTTGTGCTCAATTTGGTAAGCACCGATGTGTTGCGTAATCCCGCCTGCTTCGCCTTCCGCAACTTGCGTTTGACGGATGGCATCCAATAAGGATGTTTTACCGTGGTCAACATGACCCAAAATGGTCACAACCGGGGGCCGACGTTCTAGATCTGCATCGGCTTCTTCTTCATAAAGCGTGCGTTTCCATTCAGGGCGTTGCGCTTCAAGTTCGGCTTGCCGCTCGGCTTCTTCAACTTCGCGTAAAGGCCGTGCGGTAAAGCCCATTTCTTCAATGATAATGGCGGCAGTGTCATAATCAACTTGTTGATTAATCGATGCCATAATCCCATTGGCAATGAGTTGCTTCATCACATCAATGGGGCTTGCTTCTGTCAATTCTGCGAGTTCGCGAACTGTCAGAAAATCAGGTATATCTAAAACTTGCCGTTCTGCCATTCATTTGCCTCCATTCAAGCAAACACGTCACAGATATTACTCAAGATCCCAGCTAGAAAAAGTGGGCGAGCAGGTCTGTGACGTGGGTTGGTTACGTTTCCGACTGAGAGTTTCGTCTTCCCTTATATTACCGTTTAGTGCAGGAACATCAGCCGTTACCATCATCCAATGCCAAATTATTGAGAGTGAGGCATAGCGGCTTTAATCCGTTCCCTATCTTCTTGGGTGAGTGTTGTGCGAAGTGCCTGTGCCAATATATCACTACTGATGGCTTTTTGCCAGCATTCAACTTGTTGGCACAGATAAGCTCCGCGTCCATTCCGTTTGCCTGTGGGGTCTATTAGGACCCCTTCATCGGTGGTGCGGACCACGCGCGTTAGGCTTCTTTTATCCTGTTTCGTCCGGCAAATTACACAGACCCGTTCCGGACGAGGACGTTGGCGGTTGGGCTGTTTTTTCTTGCCCATCGCCTCAACTTCTTGTGTCATTTAGAAATCCGCATCGAATTCGTCAAAGTCTTCTGCACCCCGCCGCCGACTACCTTTCCGGCGTCGCTTGGCGACAACTTCACCAATTTCTTCGTCATAGACCAGTTGTACGCGCTTACGCTTGGACTTCTTCTTAGCTTTCTTATCTTCTTCAGTTTCGCTCCAATCGTCTATTTCATCAGTGGGTTCAGCGCGTTTGGTCTTGCCACTGGTAGATTTACGACGGGTGCGGGGTTCAAATTCGTCTTCGGGCCACATTTCCGGTGTTAACTCGTCTTCAATTGCTTCTACTAAATCTTCGTCATCTTCATCAGATTCATCATCTTCGAATTCATCATCATCGTCTTCGTCAGATTCATCTTCTTCATCTTCGTCGTCGTCAACTGCTTCCACTGTTTCCGCAACTTCTACATCAGCAACGGCTTCAACAACATCTGCTTCAATCTCAGCTTCGGCCAGTTCCGGTTCTTCCGCAACGACTTCAACTTCTGCTTCGTCTGCTTTTTCAAGTTCGGGGATCACCAGATCATCGAGCGCATAACGAATGGCTTCCATTGCATCATCTTTAGCTTTGTTCGCTAAAAGCATGGTTTCCAGATTTTCTTCGTCAGATAGCACCCGGACCATCAATTCACCGACATTATTAATGGAGCGCAACGCGTTATTAATATCATCGGCCAATTCCAGAACTTCAATTGGCATATCGAAAGCACGTTCGGGTACCAAATCACGCACGGTATCCAATTTTTGACGACGTTCGTCGAGTTCGGCTTGTTGTAAATCGTGCTTCACATTTTCCGAGGTTTCGACAAAACGTGTTAGGGTGGTGAATTCTTCAGGCATAACCGGACGGTTATTGCGCTTCTTTTCCAAAATACGTTCAGCTTCAGCATACACTTCAGCATATTTAGCTTGGTAATTACCGACGTTTTCATCTTGAATAAGATCGAAGTTTTCAAACGCGGCTTCGGACAAGCTCTTAATATCAATCCGCCAACTGGTTAATTTTGCGGCTAAGCGGGCATTTTGCCCTTCTTTACCAATCGCCAATGACAATTGATCGTCCGGCACAATAACGGTGGCCGTCCGGGGTTGGTCAAGATCTTCATGTAAGAATACACCGGTGACACGGGCCGGGGAAAGCGCCTTAGCAATAAAACGCTTGGGATCGGGGTCCCATTCAATCACATCAATTTTCTCATTATTGAGTTCTTTGATGATATTTTGAATACGCATCCCGCGCATCCCAACACAAGCACCGACGGGGTCAATACCATCTTGGATGGCTTCGACCGCAACCTTGCTCCGGTAACCTGCTTCACGGGCAATATTCTTAATTTCAACTTGGCCGTTATAAATTTCCGGTACTTCATATTCCAACAAACGCCGAAGCATATCTTTATGCGCACGGGAAACCACAATTTGCGGACCCCGTGAGCCTTTGTTGACCTCAACCACATAGGTGCGGATTGGTTCATGTTGGCGATAATGTTCGTTGGGAATTTGGTGCTGACGCGGCATAATGGCTTCAGTCCGGCCCAAGCTGAGGGTAATGAATTTATTCGAAATGCTTTGAATCTTACCGGTGATCAAATCACCTTCGCGTTCGATAAATTCATCATAAAGCGATTCGCGCTCAGCTTCACGAATGCGCTGTAAGATAACTTGTTTTGCCGTTTGCGCGGCAATACGCCCAAAATTGGAACTGGTATTGGTGACCGGCATCATAACCATATCACCCATTTCAGCTTCAGGATGGCGTTCAAGAGCTTCCACAATGGAAACTTCGGTTTGCTCGCTAATAACGTCGTCGACAACTTCTTTTTCCACAAAAATGTGGGTTTTACCTTCATTGTCGATATGCGCTTCAATATTCTGCTTAGTGGTAATCTGCGCATCACGCTTATATGCGTTTACGAGCGCTTGTTCAATGGCTTCTAACACCACTTCACGTGACAGTGCCCGCTCACTCATAATTTCGTTAAAAGCCAGCGTGAATTCGTTTTTCATGCTCCAACATTTCTCCGCTATATAAACCCTGTGATAGAGTGTTCTAGCTATATATACAACAAGAAGTGGGGGGGAAC
>JBNLCD010000059.1:0-4288 GCA_050303635.1 Anaerolineae bacterium | reverse complement strand
CTATTCCATTTTGAGTATAGCACGAGTCCTAGGCAGTGGCAAGAGCTTGGACGCAGTTTATTAGACACTGACACGTTTATTGGCAATACGGATCAATCTGATAAATGTCACGCTCCTCACAAGTCAGTTCGCGAATATAACGGTTTTCCCTAAGCCATAGGCTCAAATCCTCTTGACTGTCCAGTTGCCATACAATGACAGAACGATCTCCTGAACCGGAAATAACTCGCTTACCATCTGGACTAAATACCACGTCACCAACCCAATAGGTATGTCCTACAAATTGACGTAGTTGCTGACCACTGGCCACATCCCACAGAACCACAAGATAATCCCATGAACCTGAGACGATCCGGGTGTCATCTGGACTGAAGGCTACACTACTTACGCTATTAATATGACTATCGAACTCGCGAATCTGTTCTCCAGTGGCGGTATCCCACAGAATAAGCGAGCCATCATTTGCACCAGAGATAAGTTGAGATCCATCTGAGTTGAATGCTAAACAGATAACCAAATCCGAATGTCCTTCTAATACTCTGATTTGTTCGCCTGTTTCTGGATTCCAGAAATAAATAACCCCTTGTTCACATTTGTCATCAGTCGTTTTGGTCAAACATGATGCTGAAGCGATAAGCGTTCCGTCTGGACTGAATTCAACATCATAGATTTCGTGTGTGTGACCCACAAAATCTTGGATTATTTCTTCAGTCATAATATCCCAGAGATACATCAGCCGTTGAGGCGATCCACCAACAATTTGGCTACCATCGGGGCTAAAATCAATACTTGTGAATGCTAGTGATGTGAAATCAGATGTGAGGGTCAATTGTGGTTCACCGATTGATGTATCTCGAATGGCAATATTACCAGCCCAATCACTCGTTGCCATAAGCATGCCATCAGGACTAAACACCCCTGAATCTAAGCGACTATCATTCGTATTAGATAGAGTGTATTCAACCTGACCTGTTCTAAGATTCCATAAAGTCAATGCTTCACCGTAGACAGCCAAAAGATGTGTACCATCTGGCGAAATAGTCATATCCTCAACCGGTAGTTCGCCTATTAATTTATTTAAGATCAGTTTTTTGCCTAAATCCCAAAAGATAATATAGTCTCTTTTTTGGGTAATAATTTGGCTATCATCTGAACTGAAGTGAATTTGATTAATATATTGTTCGACTTCGTGACTATCGCGTAATGATGACGCTGACAATGTATATAAGAGATCACCACGCGCAACCTCCCATATCAAAACAACCCCATTGGCACAGCGCAGAACATTGATTTCATTACACGAGGCGGTCGCGAGGAATGCGCCATCTGTACTAAATTCAGCGCTAGTTACTTCCCACGAAATTCCCGGAAAAGTGCGCACCAAGTCGCCCGTTTGCGTATCCCACAAAAACATTTCACCACTTCTACATTCTCGATCATCATTGTTTGGACATGCCGCCGTCATAAACTGCGATCCATCTGGGCTAAACAATGCGGTATTCATGCCGTTCGCATGAGGTGAAAATGTATAGATTTCAGTCTGATTAGCAATGTCCCAGAGGGTGAGCGTTTCATCAACTGTTTCATAGATTAGTTTCGTATTATCAGGACTGAAAGCACGCAACGTCCCCGTAAAACTTCCTAACTGTTGGTGATTAGCTACATCCCAGAGGACAAGTGTGTTGTTCGGTGATGAAGTAACGAGGAGTGAATGATCATCATTAAGGGTTACAACAAGATCTGCTCCACCGTAATTATCAAATGTGCGCAGTTCTGTACCCGTCGTACTATCCCACCAGGTTAACGTGCCATCTTCTGCTTTGCCTACTACTGAAGATCCATCTTTATTAAAAGCCACAAAATCCCCAGCGAATGTATAAGTTTGTTGGCCATTAGCCACATCCCAGAGGATAAATTCATTTTCGGTCTCGGTAATCGCGCGCTGACCATCTGCGCTGATGGCTTGAATATCATTATTTTCTGTTGGTAAACTAATAACCTGTTGAATGCCCGGTTTATAAGCAAGTTCAGCCAACATCCTTTCAACTTCAAGCGGGGGATTGTCAACCTGTAGTGCTTCATTGGCCAAGGCATGGGCAAACAAAACATCATCCTCATGCACATTGCGGGCGGCAAAAGCCAATCGTTCCGAACGTGTGACGTCAGATGCTCTGGATTCAATGGCGGCTTGGGTCGATTGGGTATCTGCTTCGCCTTGACTCGCTTCTGATTGAGCTAAAAACGTAATCGCCAGATAAGCTAAACCGACAATAATCCCCAAGGCCACCACAATCCCCGCTGAGGTACTGAACTGGCGTCGTCGTTGTGCTTGTTGACTGGCTTCTATATATTGTCTGTGTTCAGATTGTATAGCAGGCTGAATAGTTGGTTTTTGGCGAGCTTCCGCCAGCCATCGCTTAGCTTCGGCAAGCTGATGTCCTCTTAAAAGATAGCTTGGATTTTGGCCTGTTTTTTGCCATTCTAAGGCACGGATTTGGAGGCGAGTAGCTGTGTCTTTATGTGCCAAATCCTCAAAGATAGCTTGGGCAATTTGGTAACTGGTTTGCCGTAAATTGTTGGGAGTATACGGAATGCCATTAATCGATTTCAGATAATCATAATTTGCGTCAGCTTGGGACAAAGCCATATTGATCCAATGCTCATCCGTTTGTTGTCGACGGTTTTGAATGGCGCGATATTCATCGACTTTGGCAGGTGCAAGCCAAACTGCTGAGATTTTTTTGCCGAGTTCACGGGCATACGTCAATTCACGGTTACAAATTTCGCTTCCCAAATAATCATTCGTCAGCATAACGACAAAATTGTTGGTTTCGCGAATACCTTTACTGATACGTTCCCACCAATCTGAACTGAGCTCAATATCTTCAGCATCAATCCAAATCGAAAGAGAATCACCGGTGCCATCTAAGCGCGGTTGGGCTAATAGTGCATCACGCAGACCATACACGGCTTCTTTATTCGTCCGCGCGTAGGAAATGAAAACATCAGTCATAGCCTAGTCCTTAAATTCTATGATGTGGATAGTTATAACTAGACGATGAATTGTGATGAGATGAATAGTTGAATATAGTGTCTTATTGTCCGCAAAAAGGCTTATTCGTCAAATAAAATAGAGCCTTATTCAGCTATTTATTGTGAGGTGATCTCCTTTATTGAGCGCCTCGGAAAGTGAAGCAGGATGACACTTGCTAGAATCAAAACGCCGCCAATCCCTTGTTGCCAGATCAACACCTCACCCAACAGTAAACCAGCCAAGCCAAGTGTCATGACGGGTTCAATGGTGCTCAAAATCGATGCATTGGTGGAGCCGATATAACGAATCCCCCGAAAAATAAACACAATTGGCAAAACGGTGGCAATGGTGCCCAATCCAAGCAAAGCCAAGAACGCGCGTGAATCGTCCGGCGGTGTCATATCTGTAAATAAAGCCAGCGGGAGGAGCGCCACAAAAGTGGTGGTAATACTGATCGAGCCAGCCGCTAAACCCGTCGCCACTTGAAACCGTCCCGCAATCGTCAAGTAGACAGCATAGGCGGCGGCATTCATCAGCGGAAAAATGAGGTGCGTAAAATGTTGAACCTCAATTGGCGCACTAATCGTCAGCATACATCCTACAAAAGCCAAGCCGACCGATGCCCATTTTTGCAAGCCGAGAAATTCACCAATCAATTTCGCAAAGACAGCGACCATCGCCGGATACGTATAAAAAAGCAAGGTATACGTCGTCGCGGGGATATTTTCCAAGGCGACGGCGGCGGTCATGCCTGCGATGGCAAAAACTGCGCCCAAAATCAGGAGCGTTTTGATTTCTGCCCGTTTTAAGAGACGCGCTTGCTGTTGTTGTCCTAACACAAGCACCAAGAGCCATGCACCGACCGACCCAATCAAAAAGCGCCAGAAGACCACCGTCCACGGATTGACATCACTATAGGTATAAATCCAGCGCGTAAAAATCGGCAAGAACGCATAACAAAACGCGGCCAGAAAAATATAAAATGTGCCAAGCAGGGTATCACGCTGAAACATGGAGATTTTAATCCTGAGACAATCGACGGTGAATGAGTGCTCAAAATCATACTCGATAAGTACCCAATAAGCGAAAAACCGTCAAATTGAAAATCAGCCTTGAGGCAAGGCTGAGCTATAGTGGCTCTATGGCCAAACAATTTCAGCCGACAGCGCTTTAACTTCCGGCGGGAGTTCAGTGATTTGAGTATGACGTAAATCTAGTCTTTGCAGGTTGGTGAGGTTAACAATCTCCGGCGGT
>JBNLCD010000058.1:0-15528 GCA_050303635.1 Anaerolineae bacterium | reverse complement strand
CCGGGGCTAGGGTCAGTCCACTTAATTTGGATAGAGCCGCTAATCCCAGCAAAATACTGATAAGAATGACCGTATTCCAATTTCGCCCCGTACGCCATTGATCTAACAAGAGAACGAGCGTAAGCGTAGATAACATCGTAACCAAGTTATCATTATTGATGCTTGCGCTGATATAGATAAACATTGGATTAAAGGCAGTAAGCATCATTGCAAACAAAGCAATATTCGGGTTTTTCGGCACGATAAATAAGGCAACAGCAAAGACATACCAAACTGTGATACTGGCCAGAAAGATACTAAAGAAGCGTCCTATCATCGTTGCTAGTTTTATTCCTTGCCACGGAAATGCCTCTGCTTCAGGATCATGGATAATCATATTTTGATTATCCTGGGTAAGTGCAATGCCAATTTTACGGAAAGGATTAAATTGGATGTCTGCGGCATCGTCGCGATCAATAGGAGAAATTAGCAAGGCGGTCAACATATAATAAAGGGGTGGTTGCGAACCTTCCTGACGATAGGTCGTATCTTTGTCACTATTTTGAACAGGAAGTTTACCAGTTACAGCGACTGTATCTACCATTCCATAATGTCGTGGCTCATCGGAAGTTTCCAATATAGGGGCGGTGACTGCATAAAAAATCGCAAGGATAATGAATATACCCAAAATGATTTGACGCCGACGATGCACTACATAAGAATGAGATGGTAGCTGAACAAAGGGTTTCAAAAAAGTTAATCCATTCATAACGAAATAGACTAGCTTTTGATTCTTCTATACAAAAGCTATCTGGCAAACTAAAACAGATGTAAAGATTGTTCTATCCCTGACGCCAATTTGGGATTAGCGCCATGGGTCCTGTTGGCGTAGCAAGACGGTCTCTAATCCTAAATCCTGGAACCAATCCGTCATTTGATCACGCATGACAATCAGTTCGGTACTATAGTGGGAACCTGCTAATAAATTGAGCGATAACTTATTGATTGCTTCAGGCGCTGTTTCACGGCTTTCTTGGGCAAATTCACTTGTTCCAAAAAGCCACCAGTGACCTGTCACAAATGTATCGGCACCGAGTTCTTCGGCTTTACGCATCTCTTCAGGATCATTACCCCCACCGGGTATGATCGCAACGTGTTCAACAATGCGCCCATTATGCCGACATTGGTCATAACGCAGTGTCTCAATTTCACAAACATCGGCCAATTTCTCGGCAAATTTTTGGAAAGTCATCGGCAGAATGGTGCCATGAACACCTGCCATACCACCATAATATTCAAAAAAACGCTCTTGTTCATCAAGGCCAAGCGCATTTGCTAAGGCATTACCTGTACTAATCTCAGTATGGCAATCGAGTGGCGCATGACAATTATAAAAACTGATATGGTGCTCTTGCAGTTCTTCAAGTTGTTCAGCAACCAACGGCGTAAATTTAAGCTCACGTTCAGAAAAACCCATTAGATGATGCGCAAAAATCAAGGCACCGGGAGCTTGACGTTCAACTTCCTGTGCAATGATTGTATCGATCACGTCTTGATTAGGAAAGACCACTAAATAGACGCGATCAATTTCAGCCTTTTCACTGCGATTATCGAGCATGAGACCATTCCACGACCCTTCGACAAAGCTAGGTCGGGCAAAACGTTTAAACATGCCCATATAAGAGTCTGGCATTGCAAAATCCCAGCCATCACTCTCATTAAAAGTGTGTACATTAAAGAAGAAATCGAGTTTAGTACATAATTCATCGAGGTTCATTCAGCTGAATCCCCCTTGGATTGACGCGCTTGATAAGCCCTAGCTTCTTGTTCTACAAATTTTACCATTTCTAGAATAGATGGGTCTGGGCGATTTGCACGAATTGGCAATTTTTCGCTTTCAATAACATTTAATGAGGGATAGTCGACCACCAATTTTCCCACATAATCGGTGGGTGGGTATAAGAGAAGTGCTCCCTCTGTTTCATCATACCACTTTTCAACTGATGCTGGTTTTTCATGGGGTAATGCCCAGCGAATAGCCGGTGTCTGTGCCGGTCGCCCGATATTGAGTTCAATATTATCTTTGCGCCATTTGTGGGCAATGCTATCGTCTAAAAGCGTGACTTGAACGGACGACCGCAACCCTAATATACCACCAACATCTAAGCCATCAGCCCGGACCACAGTGTAGCCCATAGCATCCAAGATAAGATAGGGTGCACGATTTTCTGTTGCTTGACATAACCAGTTCTCACCAGACCATGCTTGCCCTAAATCCAACACCAGCGTTGGCCGGGGTGCTTCAGATGATGATTGAACCCGTGCGGCACGTAATGTGGTCGCCAGATAGGGGAAAGCATCAAAATCACCACGTAAATTGGCGGTAATGAGAATATTGAGTTGAGTAAATTCTGTTCGATCAGTCACGCAGTTGGTTCATCATCCCTCTGAAGTGCCAATAAGCATCGAGGCCAGACAGTTTATTATCATCACTAAAATAAAACAGACTGATGCCGCTAAATTCAACCGTCTTGCCATTCTTCGCGGTGGCACTGACTGACCACCGAACAGCCAACCGTTGCCCATCGCCTGGATAGAAACGATCCCCGCGCATTTCAAAGAATTTCCATGTATCGGTCATACCTTTGAAAAAGCGTTTCAGACCATCTTCATTGAGATACTCAGCTGTGCCATAGGGATCATTAACGACTGCATTGTTGGTGAACAATTTTAGATAAGCGGCTTCATCAAGTGTATTGAGCGCCCGCATGTATTGCTCAACAATCTCGACCATTTCATTGTGACGTTCTTTGGTTACTTCAGGCATGAGGATCAGTTCTCCTAATTCAGAATAAGCTATTGGAATTTTACCGACAAGCCCTTATTCGAGCAAAAAACACCTCACAAAAATTAAAAGGCTTGAGAAATTTAAACAGACATTCTGTTGTTTGACAAGGTGCTACCGCTATGCTAAATTACGATTCAGAGTATTTGTTTTATGTTTAGAAACCGCTATAATTGAATATAGCTTAATGCAATCATCATACCTACACTCATTTAGGGGGTAATGTGACGGAAAAATCGCGTCTACTCATTGTTGAGGACGATCTTGACCTCTCCGAAATGCTGAACGCTTATTTTCGGGTGCAAGGCTATGAAGTGTCAACCGCATCATGGGGCGAAGAAGCGGTCAAGGTCAGTAAAGAAGTTGACCTCGATCTCATTATGCTAGACATCCGTCTGCCAGATATTGATGGGTATGAAGTATGTCGCCAGATTCGCACCAATCGACGCACCCAAAATATTCCAATTATCTTCCTGACCGAAAAACGGGACCGCGTTGATAAGTTGGCTGGCCTTGAATTGGGTGTGGTGGACTATATCACGAAGCCCTTTGATATTCAAGAACTCCGCCTTCGGGTGCGAAATGCACT
The DNA here is from genome assembly GCA_050303635.1 of Anaerolineae bacterium. Lineage (GTDB taxonomy): Bacteria > Chloroflexota > Anaerolineae > Aggregatilineales > J027 > JAKEEQ01. Next base: position 12,115 of record JBNLCD010000058.1, on the reverse strand, counting down.
CCGGAGTGTCACTCAGCAACCTTTGAAGAATCCAATCACGGGTTTGCCTGAAGGTGATTTAGTCACCGAACATCTTGAACAATTAATTTATGCAGATGATAGCTGGACAATCTTACGTATCAGTGTAGATGGTCTTGAAGGATTCCGTGAACAATACGGGTTTGTCGCATCTGATGATGTTTTGCGGGCGGTGAGCCTGATGATGAATAATGCTGTGCGTGAAGTTGGGAGTGACGAAGATTTTGTCGGGCATCTTGGCACCGAAGAATTTGTCGTTGTCACAAATGTTGAACGACAAGAAGCACTTCATGAACGTATCAAAGTTCGCTTGCAACAATCCATGGAATACTTCTATCCATTGAAAGACCGTGAGCTGGCCCGTGACCAACTTGAAAATCGATTGCAACTTGTTATTGGCAAAGTCATGGCAAGTGATGGCCCATTTGATGATTTAGACGCTCTCTACGGTGCACTCGACAAGGCCAAAGATACAGGTTCGCGTCACGAATAAGCATATATAAAACTAGCAAATATAAAAACACCCTGCCATTGCGACAGGGTGTTTTTGCTATCTATTCAGAATTTATTCAACTTCTATTGCCCAATCCGGCGAATCAATCGGTAAAGCGTCCTCGCGAACCTTCGAATAGTCGTTTCCATCAGGTCGAATAAGATAGAGCGCAGTGCTCCCTTTATCTTCCGCAGCGAAGACAACAAAATTACCATCCGGTGACCAGTTCGGGCTAAATTCATCGGCTTGGGTATCAGTCAAAGGAACTAAACCTGTCCCATCTTGACGAATACTATAAATTTCACGGCCATCGGCTGTTTGTGAAATAAAGACAATTTGCTGAGCGGATGGTGACCATACCGGATAAAATTCGTCCGCTGAAGTTTCTGTCATTCGTTGCAGGTTTTGCCCATCCGAATCCATTTTATAAATTTCAAAATTGCCATCGCGATTACTAGCAAAGACTAAGCGGTTATCGAGTGACCAATGGGGGAAACTATCAAACGCATCATTTGTCGTCAATTTCACCGCAATCTCAGCGCTATCCACAGTAATCACAAATAGATCAAAATCTCCATCCCGATTACTGCTAAAGACCAGTTGTCGACCATCTGGTGACCATGATGGATATAAATCCTCTGCAGTTGCATCCGTCAACTGACGGAGTTCAGATCCGTCGGCACGCATAATATAAATATCTTTACTACCACTTCGATTGGATACAAAAGCTAACCATTGGCCATCCGGTGACCAGCGCGGCATTTCGTCAACAGCGGGATCATTGGTCAAATTAATGGGGTTGGTGTCTGTTAAATCTGAAAAAACAATGATGTCAGCATTATCATTTTCATGTTGAACTGCTACCAATAATCCGTTTTCAACTTCGCGGGGTGTGAGAGTGGGAGTTATTGCTAATTGGGTTGCTTCAACCGCTTGGGTTTGGGCTATTTCAGCGTCTACGATAGCCTGTTCAGTTGCTGGCAGGTCGATAGTTGGGGTAATTGTCGGTGCACTAACAGTTTCTTGAATGGCCGTGGCTGTTTGCACAACAGAGTTTTCCAGCGCTAAATTGGTAGCTTCTATATTGCTGGCTTCAACCGTGCGTGTTGCTTGGTCATCATCTTGTCGAGTTGAACTCAAGAATAAGAGGGTGATACTCCCTGCAATAATCGCCAAAAAGATTATTAAGAGCACGAGTGCCATTAATGAGCGTTTGCGTTTAGGTTCTGAACTCGTTGGGGATTGGCGATCAACTGTATCTGTGAGTAAATCATCCAAATCAGCAATATCATCGACTTGAATTGCATCAGGTGTTTGGCCTGAAATAGTACCCTGTGTCTCGTCGTCTGAAGATAAATCTGGCGCGACTAAGACATTATCACCAAAGCCCATGTCATCATGAACAATAAGTTCTCCATCAAATTCGCCATTGGTTTCGTCATATAAATCTAAAACTTCTTTATCAGTAAGATTGCCACTAAGCTCGTCTTCAAATAAATCTTCTTCGGGCAGAATGACTTCTAATTCTGACTCAATCTCTTGTTGAGAAGGCGTATCCATTGGTACGACATGTGGCAAAATATCGGTGGTAGAAGCTTGCAAGGTTACATCTTCAGCATAGAACTCTGCATCGCTAATAGATGCTTCTGGAATATCAATATCGTGTTTTTTGGCTAATTTAAGAGCCGTTTCATTCTCTGGATTGATGCGAAGTACTTCACGCACACAACGCCGAAATTCCCCCTTGGTTTTGGCGCACGTTATCATATAGAGCCAAGCAGTTTCATTATTTTGGTCCTCGCGAAGAATGTCTTTTAAGATTTCGCGAGCTTGCTCATTGTCCCCTTTTTTGACCAGTGCAATTGCTTGTTCAAGTTGCTCCATATGGATCTCCCTACATTTTCTATTTGTAAATTTACCTAAATGGGCAAAATAATATAGAATAATGATGTCATTATAGCGCGTTTTTTTTGTTTTTTTGCCTTATTTTAAGGATGTATATATATGGCAATATATTTACTCTACAGTTTTGAAGATAGTGATTTTGCGCAAAAATTAGCTGAAGATTTAGTTGAGCGTGGTATTGAGTTGGCACGTGCTGATCGAAATACCGATGAACGTTTCTCCGCACTGCATAAGGCCGAAAAGGTAATTGTTGTTCTTTCCAACAAGATATTAACAGATGTGCGGGTCCTTTCCACTTTAAGCGCATGTACTGAGATTGGAACCGAGATTTTAGCGGTTCGCATTACGACTATTGACCAAACCCCTAAGCAGTTAAAAGGTATCTTACCGCTCGATTTTTCAAATCCTGAACTTTATGACGAAGTCCTCGAAACACTGATTGAGGATATTAATCCAAGTTTTTTGAATCAAGAACCGTCGCCCGCATATTTGCCGGAGGATGTTCAAGATGTGCTAGATAACCTTGATTTTGCATCCCTCAAACAACGACGGGCCGTTATTGATCAACTTGGTCATTATCGGGATGAAGAGGATATTTTATTGCGGACGCGGGCGAAAGATGCCTTGAGTGACTTGGTATTTAGAGAGAAGGACGGCAGTCTCAAACGATTAGCCAGCATTACCTTACAATCGTTTGACGGTGAGCGTGAGCATGTGATTGAATCACAACCACCTGTGCCAGATGTCTTTGTAGCAACCATCCCCACGGGTGAACCTATTGAGATTGAAGATGTACCTATTTTACAAGCGATTGAACCAACCAAATCTGAAGTTGGCATATTACACATGCCAACCACTGAAGTTTGGGAGACATCTATGTGGCTTGGTCTAACCCATGTTGTTGGGCTAGGGAGCGCGGTTGCCTTAATTATCTTTTTGGGGCTAACTACCGTCGGTTTGACTGCTCTGTTCATTTATGTTGGGTTGGCGTGGTTTAATATTCAAATCCGGGCCAACGGACAGTTTATTTGGGAAATGCCCGGTCCAATGGTTGGGAATGGATTACTTGGCCTTATCTTAGCGGTAATCGCCGTTGGATTGGGTGCAATTTTCGAATCGTTGAGTCTGGCAAATATCATCGGTATCGTTTTGATCGGCATCGTAAATGGCATGTTTATGGGTTGGATCTCAAGTTTGCGTGTTACAACCCTATAATTTCTATAACAGATAAATAAAAAACATGGCGGAGTGATTTACAATTCCGCCATGTTTTTTGTTATTTATGTTCCAACTTAGGGTAGTAGATGCTTGGCTTTAAGCGTCTTGCTTGCGATATTTAAGAAAGCCAATCGCTCCACCAATTAACAAGATCAGTAGACCACCTACGATAGCGACACCGATATTGGAATCATCGTCATCGTCACTATCTGCATCATCGGCTTGATCACCGACAATTTCAATATAAGGTTCATCAAGCGATGTTTGCGGAATACTATTTTCTACCGCATCCACTTCATTGGTTAAATAGTAGACAATGGCATCTAGATCTTCGGCTACGAGGAAAGAATAATCTTGCCACGGCATGAGTGATAAGCGGCGTCCGTCAATACGGACACCCGTATTAATGGCCCGCTTGATTTCAGCATCTGTCCACGTGCCAATCCCGGTTTCTTCGTGGGGTGTAATATTTCCGGCATAAACCGTACCAAAATCACGTTCAAATGGATCGCGCCCTGCCAAGTACATATCTGGCAAGGGCCGACGTGTTTCAGGATCAGTCGGTGTATGACAGCCTGAACAACCCATATTATTAATTAGATAAGCGCCCCGTGCGGCCATATCTTCAGTGGCATCCGGTGCAATAATCGGTTCTTCAGGTGCTTCAGCGGGTGGTGCGCCAACTTCTAAATCGTTTACCACTTCATTTTCAATTGGCTCCAATGAGCGCATATAAGCAATGAGCGCATCAAGATCACTATCCGCTAATTCGTTGTAGGCGCGCATAATGCCATGCATACGGCGGCCTTCACGCGTGACACCCGTTTGCAGTGTTTCTTTGATTTCGGCATCGGTCCAATCGGCCAAACCAGTTGCATCCGATGTTAAGTTTGATGCGGTGACAGAGCCGGAAGGCCCAAAATTAAAGATGCGTCCACCCGCCATTAACATATCGCGATTTAATGATTCACGGGGGAATAGGGCTAAAACACGAATTTGTTCCTCGGTCAACTCTTCAGCTTCATACTCAGCTAAAGCGGGGGTGTGGCACGAGACACAACGCAAAATATTCGCTAAATATTCGCCTTGTTCAACTGGATCATCATATTGTGATGGGGGAGTTGCTTCGCTCGATTGATGAGGAAGCCCGATAATGACTAATGCGATAAAAACGCATAATAGCAAACCTAAAAAACGTCTTTGCAGACTCATCACAACTATCCCTTTTCAAAATTGGTCAGCAAAAAATGTTACCTAGTTCCCCTTTATCATACAATAATTTAAATATCTGCACATCTTATTTTGAGGCGGATCACTATGATGTCAGTCGAACTTAATAAATTATTTTTTTGATTTGCCTAAATTTTGACTTTGACCGGACACAATTGACTTGATCTGACCCGCGATCAGATCAATAGCAACAGGGTTAAAGCCACCTTGGGGGATAATGACGTCTGCATGGCGCTTACTGGGCTCTACAAAGGCTAAATGCATGGGGCGTACAGTATAGAGATATTGGTCAATCACACTTTCAACAGAACGTCCCCGCTCAACTGTATCGCGTTGCAGACGACGAATAAACCGAACATCAGCGGGTGCATCCACGAAAATTTTGATGTCAAAAAGTTTACGCAAGGCTTTTTCAGCAAAAACCAAAATGCCTTCAACCAAAATAACGGGTTTCGGTTCAATGCGCTGGGTATCGTCTTTGCGATCAAAGCTGACAAAATCATAAATCGGAATATCGACAGCTTGCCCTGCCTGCAATTGGCGGACATGCTCAACCAATAAGTCGGTATCTAAGGAATTCGGGTGATCGAAGTTAATATCTTCAAGCGGTAGACCCGTTTCTTCTAGGAGTTGATTCAACGGTTTATAGTAGGAATCGTGCAGAATATAGGCAATATTCTCGTGGCCAACACTTTCTAAAATAGCTTGCGAAATTGTTGTTTTGCCGGAGGCACTGCCCCCTGCAACACCGATACTGACAACCTTGTTCACCAAAATATATTTTCTCCTCAAATAAAAACATAGCATGGATCAATAGTTATTCTGCCGTAGATTGGTTCACCTGCCAAGAAACTCTTTGAACATAGGTGAAGCGAATAGTGGCAAATTGGCAAAATTGTGGAATAATCGGCTCCAATGGATGGGACGAGATAGGTATATTTTTAGCGAGTCAATAATCAAAGGAAAAGATTTTTATGCGTCGAGTATTCAGTCTGAGTTTGGCGGGTTTGCTAATTATCCTTCTTGTAGGAATTATTTTAGCTTCCTTCAGCCCAGAAATGGCGGCGCGTGCCCAAGAAGGCACCCAACCTGCCGAAGTAACCGCAACATGGACCCCGGCTATCACGCCCACCGCTACGCTTGTAACCGATGCGGATATCGCTGTCAGTTATCGTGTCGAAAAAGTCCTTGATGCCAGCTTTGCCACTGCCATTGATTGGACACCTGATGGCCGTATGTTCTACACAGAACGCTTCAGTGGCCGTCTCCGCGTGATTAACACCGATGGCACTCTGCAAACTAACCCGGTTTGGACCTTTCCGGTAGATGTTCAAGGCGAACGGGGTTTATTAGGCGTGGCTGTTTCACCCGATTACGAAGAAACAGGTTATATCTATGTTTATTATACCCGTGTGCCCGGCGGCGGATTTACCACACCCACCAACCGTATTGTGCGCATTACAGAGAGTGAAGGCGTTGGTTCCGATCCATTAGTTCTCCTCGATATACCGTTAACAGGTTACAACTTGTGGCATCAGGGTGGAAATATTCATTTTGGCCCCGACGGTATGCTCTACTTGGGTATTGGTGAATATGATAATCCAGCTTGGGCTCAATCTTTGGATGTTATTCCGGGCGGCATCAGTCGCTTTGAAGTTGTAGGTGATACCTTAGTACCAGCTTCGAATAATCCATTTCCCGGTAGTACCAAATATGCCTATGGCTTACGCAATCCATTTGATTTCGATTTTGACCCCTATTCACCAGATATGTTGATTTGGTCAATTGATAATGGGCCTGATTGTGATGACGAATTAAATCGTATTGTGGCAGGTGGCAATTATGGTTGGCGGCCCGGTTATCCGTGTGATGACAATGCGCCGCAAAATACAACAGCATATCGTTATCCGATTTGGTACACCACGCCGACTGTCGCACCGGTTGGGATGGCGGTTTATACTGGCTGGCAAATTCCGCAATGGCGTGGCCAGATTTTCTTCTGTGAATGGAATACGGGCAAGATGCGTCGAGCTGTTATCGATGAAACTCGCACGCGCCTGATTGGTATCCGGGATGTTAATCTTCAAGGCGCATTATGTAATCTTGAAGTTCAAGATGGTCCAGATGGTGCCTTGTATTTCACCAACCAAACTGGTATCTGGCGATTAGTCATTCAATAGTAAGTAATTTACGACCTAACGCATCTAAAGCGTAGGTACAACTCTCCCCCTACTTTAGCCCTCCGTTGGTAAATGCGCCTATTGCATTTCATCTAGAGGGCTATATTATTAATGTTAATTGTCGAGGAATACCGTGTGAGAGAAACGGGCATGCAAAACCCGCAACAACCCAATCAACCGTCGATTGAAGATACATCGCCGCGTCGACCAACTGGTCCATTTCGGCTAGAAGATGCACCACGCTATACCAGAAACGAACGCAATTGGTGTTTACCTGTTGTGGGATTGGTTTTGGTATTTGCGTGTGTGGCTATATGTGGGTCAAGTGTATTTTTTGCGTACGCGGCCAAACCGATCTATCAAGATATGGAGCCATTGGACCAAGAAATTTGGTGTAATCGTGCCGATCATATACCGCCTTTGGGTGATCAGGTTTGCTCATGGAAACCCACGCCACCTTTTGAGGTCTATCCGACCATCGAAAGTGATAGTGATATCGACCCCAATGATCTGCTGTTGACGCCATTTGATTTTGGCGACTCTTCAGATAATAGTGGTGGGGATTTAAATGGAGCCACGCCTATTTCGGCCAATGTAACGGTGCAATCGCCGCCGACTGTGCCGACTTTCACACCCAGCCTGACGCCAGTGGTAACTGAGAATATGCCCACGGTTATTCCAACCGCAACACCTTTGCCGAGTTCAACACCCGTGCCGGTTATTCCGACAGTCACATCCACACCATTGCCGACCACGGCAAAACTCAACCTGAGTAATATTCGGAGTGAAGGCCAAAAGTGGAATAATTGTGGTCCAACAACTTTGACAATGGGGTTAAGCTATTTTGGATACAGCCAAAATCAAGATTTAGCCGCTAGTTATCTGAAACCGAATATCGAAGATAAGAATGTTAGCCCGTGGCAAATGATTAATTTTGTCAATACCACGGCGACTAATATGGTTGGTGCGCAAGCTATCTATCGGATTGGCGGGGATTTAGATCTGTTAAAAACACTCGTAGCCAACAATTTCCCGGTTATTATCGAAAAAGGCTATGAGGTCAATAATTTAGGTTGGATGGGCCATTATCTACTGGTTGTGGGTTATGACGAACCCCGTCAAATTTTCTATACATTTGATAGTTATTTGGGGACTAACCGCAATCAAGGTCGTGAAGAAACCTATGAGTATGTAGAGCGTAACTGGCGTCATTTCAACCACACCTTTATCGTGCTATATACGCCAAATCGCGAGCAAGAATTAGCGAGTCTTATCGGCGGTTTTGCTAATCCAACAACAGCCACACAAATAGCTCTCGAACAAGCCCAAGCCGATGCCGTGGCGGATCCGAATGATAAATGGGCATGGGTTAATATGGGCGAAGCTTTCGCCAAACTGGGCCAATATGCCGAAGCCGCGTCTGCTTTTGATCGGGCATTCCAACTCGGCCTTCCTTATCGTCTCTTGTGGTATCAATTTGGGGCTTTTGAAGCTTACTACCAAATGGGTCGCTATGATGATGTGATTCGTTTAGCTAATAGTGTTGATCAGTCTTCGGGTTACTATGTTGAAGAAGCCTGGTATTATCGTGGATTGGCCTACGCCGCTAAAGGCGATCAACAACGCGCCATTAGCGATTTCCAACGGGTGCTCAATTTCAATCACAATTATACGCCTGCCCAAGAAGCGTTGAGTGCCGTGCAAAGTGGGGCATTTTCAGTCCCCAACGCAGGTTAACTAGCAATTGAAATAAGTGTTTATGACTGAACAAACTCAAGATACAAGCCATACGCGTTTGGTAAATGTGGATATGCTTTCAACTCAAGAATTGAAAGCCGAGGAACTTGTGGCAGAACCGACGCAAGAACAGGTTCAACCAACATTACCACCACCATCTGCTTATCGACCCATCAACAAGCTTCAGCATCTATTTGAATTAGGTGTACGTTTTTTTGTTACCATATTTGCGGCCACAACTTTATTTAGTTTGGTCGCGTTGCTGGTGCTGACATGGGTTGTGCCCCCTTGGTATCGCGATTTGACACCGCGCAATCAGGTGATTTGGTGTAATCGAGTAGAAGCCCTCTGTGATTTGCAGAATAAAGCACCCGACGATGGTGTTTTAGCACTAGATAACAGCAATGTCGATAGTGATGCGGCCTTGAGTTTATTAAATGAAGAAACACCGACACCCCAACCAACTGAAATAGTTGAAGATGTTGTGGCAACACCGACCTTAACTTCAAAGGGCGGCACTAATTTAGGAAATGCCACCAACACAGCCGAAGATGCGGCGTTACCATCGCCAACCTATCAAGCGCCTTTACCCACCGCAACCCCGATGCCAACTGCGATTGCGGTCAGTGGAAGTGCTCATTTAGATTACAATCGACTGCAATGGGAAGAACAAGGTTGGAATAATTGTGGCCCCACGACCATTACTATGGGATTAACCTACTATGGCTATGATCATGACCAGAAAAAGGCTGTGGAATATCTCAAGCCGAGCATTGAAGACAAAAATGTCTCCCCTAGCGAACTAGTGCTATTTGTGAACACCCAAGCTGTCCAAGATACATCAGTTCATGCCTTGTATCGTATTGGTGGTACGCCGGAACTCCTGAAAACTCTGCTTGATAATGGGTTTCCGGTTATCATTGAACGCGGCATTGATGTTGTTGGTTCTGGCTGGATGGGCCACTATTCTTTGGTTGTCGGTTACGATGATACGGCGGGCGAATATCTCCTTTTCGATAGCTATTTCGGTAAGGGTGATGGCGGTGGTCGGCGCGAATCACAAGATATTCTCAATCAAGGGTGGAAACATTTTAACAACACCTTCATTGTGATTTATGATCCTACCCATGAAGCTAATTTGAATGCGGTGTTGGGCAGTTATGTGGATGCATCGTATGCGGCCAACGCCGCTTTTGAAAATGCTAAATCCCAAGCCGCGCTTGATCCTGATGATAAATGGGCTTGGTTTAATATGGGAACGGCATTGGTTCAATTAGGTCGCTATGAAGAAGCTGTCTTGGCTTTTGATCGGGCACGCACCTTGCAACTCCCCTTCCGCATGTTGTGGTATCAATTTGCTCCCTATGAAGCCTACTACCAAGTGGGTCGTTATGATGATGTCTTAGCGTTGGCTTTGGCTAATGAACGTCAAACTGAATATGTCGAGGAAATCTACTATTACCGAGGCTTGGCGTATGCCGCTCAAGGAAATGTAGATGAAGCAATTCGCCAATTTGACCGAGCATTGGTCCACAATAGCAACTATACTCAAGCTCAAAATGCGAAACAAGCTGTCTTAGAAGGGCGCTTTACCGCACCTGTTTAGAGCTTGTAGGCAAAATCTATAATTTAAGATAAAGCTGTAACATAGCTATTTCTTTATGCTTTGTAATAAAAATACAAACTAGTTTGTATGGCGTTCAAAGTACGCTACACTTATGGTAAATCATTATTGGAAGCGTAGTGGGGAAAACATGTTATGAGCTATGAATTTCAATATTTAGCGGATGATTTAGTTCTAATTCTATGGCATCGGGTTGCCAATAAAGCAGATGCTGAATCTTATTTAAAAGATTTGACCGAAGCTATAGAAAATGCTCCTGATAAAATCTACTTTTTCTCCGACCTGCGACATGGTCATGTCACCGACTCACGTGTTTTGCGTGAAATGGGCCGCTTAACTGCTCATCCCAACTGGGGTGGTGGTGTTGCTTTAGTTGAATCACTCTCTGCCGAAGTTTTCGTGCGTCTTTTTGGACGCTTTGTGACCCCCGAAATGAAAGATTTCATATTTGATACCCCTGAGAGCGCCTGTGAACGGTTGGAGCGCTGGAAAGAAGGTGTCACCCAAAGCTACGATTGGTCTACGTTGATTCCAGATATGTAGCATCACCCCGCATGATTTCATTGCAAAGCTTAGAATAAGTTTTGTTGCTAGCTAGCTTTAGGGAGAAAATCATGCGCAGAGTTGGGCAAGTTCATGTTTTTGTTAGGCTTATGCTGGGGATATTTGTTATATGCCTCAGTCTAAGCCCTGTCAGTACGTATGCTCAAGATAATACCGATAATCATACATGGTCAACGTGGGTATATGACCAAGGTAATGAAGTTTTAACTCGCATTAGCTTAGAGGGCACTGTGCTTGATGAAGTGCATGTGTTCGAATTAACCGGCTATAAATCCCTCCAACCCACTTTTTCATTTTCACCAGATGGCAATATTTTAGCGGCGTGTCTCATCAATGATGACGAAACGAACGCTCTCCTCCTCATTTATGACACGCTCAACGATTCCGTTTTACAAACGCGTGAATTGGGCGATGTGGCCTATTGTACTCTCCTTAAGGGAAGTTTTAGTTTTGATGGTCAATATTTGGCTTATGGAGCTATCTTTGACTTTTATAATGGTCCTGTTGACGTCACTTGGTTATTTGAAGTAATGGATATTGCCACGGGTGAAATACTTCATTCTCTGAGCCCAGATAATCCTGTTTTTGCTGATATTAATTACAGCAGTCTCCCCGGATCTGTGTATTTCGATACCAATATTGAGATGATTGTTATTTCAATGGAAGGTTATGCGATTGATGGCGGTTTCCCTACCTCGACTTATATCTGGCGTTACAACGCCGATGAAATAATGCCACAAGAAGGTAATTTATACGGCAAAATCGGCTTCGATGTTTTACCCGCTCGTGGTGAAATTGTCTGGCTGGATCGCAATAATGAGGACTATACTCCCAGTGAAATGATTGGTCCAACACCCAATCTCAATGTGGCAATGACTTCGAATAAAACAGGTAATCACACGGTAATTGCTAGTTTTGGTCCTGCTCAAGCTTCTTTCTTGACCTATATTCAGAATGGTGAACGTGTTCTAATACGGATTATTGGTTACGATGCTGAAATCAACGATCTCTACAATGAATGGTTAATCGTCAGTCGTCTGGGCGAACAATCGACTATTGCAAATTTTGCGGCGCGGAGTGTCGTTGGCACAGAAAGTGGTTTCATGGCCTTACAACCTCTTGATACAGGCGTTGCGCTTGTTCATT
>JBNLCD010000057.1:0-15794 GCA_050303635.1 Anaerolineae bacterium | reverse complement strand
ATGCTGGCTGATCCTGGGCCTTGAGCGATAGCTATATTGGGGTGATGGTGGATCTTGATCGGGAACCATGGTGCGGAATTTATACATGGTGAAAATATGCCCCCGCTCGCCAACGCGTTGTTGGCGGACTTCTAAGCCAGCCGTCGTCAGGGCATTGTTGGCGATTGATTCGAGTTCAACTTGATCATCATCTAAGAAAATCAAAAGATGGCCATAGGGTTTTAACAATTTTGCCCCGTTCGAAATAGTATCCTCAATATTATCAACTTGCGTAAGGCTATAAGTGTAGAGCACTAAATCAAACGATTGGGGCGTTAGGGGCGGGTGCTGGATGGCGGCTTGAACACGGGGATAGCGTCCGTATGAATAAGCATCTAAACCCAATTTGGTCGTGTCTTGGCATAGAATAATGGTGGCATAACCACTAACATCGAGGCCATAGCCAAGCCAGCCCATGCCATCTGTCATTTCAACGGCGGTCCCTTGATCACCAACCGGTAAACGTTCTGCTTCATGGCGCAGATCTTCCAAAAAGCGCCACATCTCAGCCGTAGCATGCATCCGTAGATCCCAATAGCCTTCTGGAAATCCTTCCAGAGGAGTTTGGGGTAAGCGCTTAAAACCATCTTCGCCGGGAATTTTCCAACCATCATTTAATCGTTTTTGGAACGATTGCTCAGCCTGAGTATCAAATTCGGCTTGTCGGGGTTCATCCAATAAGAAGAGGATACCGTCGCGATCAAAATGATGATGACCAGCCGCACATTCCAGATGATCTTCAACTAGCTGGAGGGGTTTGTTATCAATAGGACAGAGCATCAATTTCGTATAATCTCGACCACGATTTTTCAAACGATCGGCGAGTGTAATTTCTAGATGCGATTTTCCGTTTAAGCGTGACATTTGCGATTAGGAGTCCTTATTTTCATAAGTTTTCTTGGGAAACAGCCACCAAATAGTAAATAGAATACTGCCGACAATCGGCCCCAAAACAGCGGCAATCAGAATTTGGACCACACCTGCACTGCCGAGTTCGCCTAAGGCTAAGTAAGAGACAACAGCGGAAATGGCAAATAAACCCAATAATCCAAAACCAAGCTTAAAGCCGCTGGCCAAAGTTTGTTGTGATTCTGACACGAAATTTCCTTTGCAATACTTACTATATGTTTTACCCATCCTGCCACATATCAGTTCAACCTAAATTGAATGATGGCTATCCACATCGAGCCAGCCTGACAATTGAGCAAGATGTCAAATTTGCAATTTGATGTTCTGACGAGAAAACCAAATTCAGAAAAATTAGTATAGCGGATTCACCATATGCTTAACATAGGCATCCAATTTGAAGCTTCCCAATACAATTTCAACAAAATTATCTTCAGATTTCAAGATTCTTGATGGATAAATTAAAAAATATAATACTTATATTGATTTATTTGAATTTGTTCTTGATTTTATTTATTTTTTATGAATATAATATTTAAGTAAATTAAATTTTGCATGCAAAATTATGAATCAGGGATATCTACAATCAATTCGAAAGGTGATTGGTGCAATGTATGCAGATATGGCACAAAAAATGGCAATGGTGATGACAGAATATTCACAACCTGTCAACAAGGGCGATGTGGTCGTCATCAATGGGACAAGTCAATCGGAACCAATTGTCCAAGCGCTTTATGAGGAAGTTTTGAAAAAAGGCGGACATCCGCATGTTCATGGTGGCTATGCCGGCATCTATGAACGTCATATGAAGTATGCCTCGACCGAACAACTTGAATATCTTAGTCCTCTAGATATGGCGATGGTTGAAAACGTGAATATCTTCTATAGCGTCTGGGCCACAACGAACACAAAGGCCTTTAGTCGGGTCGATCCAGAAAGAATGGCTATCCAGCAGAAATCCCAAAAACCGATGCGGGATCTCTGGGAGGAACGTGAACTCGCCGGGGATTTACGTTGGTGTATTTTACCGTGGCCCACTGAAGGTATGGCCCAAGAAGCAGAAATGGGTTTTCTGGAATACGCAGAATTTGTTTATAAAGCCTGTGCTCTCGATAAAGATGACCCCATTGCCCATTGGCAAAGTGTGCGTGACAAACAACTAAAAATGGCCGATTATCTGACAGGCAAGCACGCGATTGTGGTTGAAGGCCCTAATATTGAAATGAGCTTGAATATTACTGATCGTACCTGGATTAGTGCGCACGGCAACCGAAATTTCCCCGATGGCGAAATTTATACAGGACCCGTTGAAGACAGCGTGAATGGCCAAGTTAAGTTCAATTTACCCACAAATTATGGTGGTCGTGAATTGACGGGTGTTTGCTTAGAATTCAAAGACGGCAAAGTGGTTAGTGCATCCGCTGAAAAAGGCGAAGATTTCTTGCTGAGCCAACTTGATACCGATGAAGGTGCACGTTTCTTAGGTGAGTTTGCGATCGGTACTAATTGGGGTATTCAAGAAGTTACCGGATCGACCCTCTTTGATGAGAAAATTGGCGGGACCATTCATATGGCATTAGGTTTAAGTTTACCCAAGACGGGTGGCACGAATAAGAGTGTCGTCCATTGGGATATGGTGCATGATATGAAAGAGGGTGGTCGGATCGTGGTTGATGATGAATTAGTCTATGAAAATGGCCAATTCGTTATCTAAGTAGGTTAATTACTTGATAAATTACACCTCATAATTCAGGTCAAATAGAATTATGAGGTGTGAATTTGTTATATGTTCTTAGTAGGCTAAATGCCACGCTTGATGCCAAGAATCGGGAATGGGTAAATGGTGGCAAAACATGAGATTGATGAGTTGGCCATGATGATGCATCTCATGTTTAATCATTTGCATAACCACTTCCGCAGGCGATTGTCCATTTTTAAGCAGTTGTTCAAAATCTATCTGCGGTAGCAGATTTTTCATGAGCGTATCTGCTTCCGTCATTTTTTGCTTAATGATAGTTGGTGTAACTTTCTCAATATTATCTAGACTACAGGCAAAGCCTTGCCATTCACCTGTTTCTAATTTCTTCAAATAGCTTTCGTGGGCACCCACCATACACCAAAATTGATACCCAATCGGGCGTGATTCAGCAAATGGTAGCCGACGGTTGAGGTGTGATTCGTCGAGCAGATCGAGATAATCATAGGTGAGTTGTCGAATTTGTTGCCATTCTTTTAAAAACATATCTGCTAAAGAAGATTCTATTTTATTATTGCTCATGCTTGGTCTTCTTTCTTCTAAAATAGCATAAATTTGGGCATGGCAAGGGCTTCAAGACCCTTGTTAGAGCAAATCCCAGAATTAATCTATAACAAGACGGCTTTAGCTCCTTGTCATAAGAGTAACCTAGCTATAATGCGACCCTAAACTAGAATTCACATTAAAATAATATAGGATGCTGTTTTTGTGTAATCCATCAAAAACACAAAGAGAACGAATAAAATCCGTTCTCCCTGTTACTTACACATAGTCTAAATAGAATTCTAATTACCTAGCGGATCGGCATCTATCGCATCGCTGGGCGAATCGTAAATGTTAAACATCATATCGAAGCCAATCATATTGAAAATTTCTTGGATTCGATTGCGGAGACTCGTCAGAATAACATCACCGCCGTTATCCCGCGCTAAACGCCAAGCTGTGACCAGTGCTTTCAGACCACTGCTTGAAATATAATCTACGCCATCCAAATTGACGATTAAGCGATAGTGTTCTTGCTGAACAAGCGCTTCTTGCAAAATATCTTCTAGTGTGCCGCTGTTGTTGCTATCTAACCGTCCCGCCAAATCAATTTGCCAATAATTTTTTTCACGGGCTTTACTGGCGACATAGATTTCTCGGCTATCTGATTGGGTATCACGGACTTCACGGGGAATAATTTTGTGAAGAGTGAGACGATTTTTGCCATTTTCATGACGATAATCGACCGAGTCCATCAATTTCTTAATGAAATAAATTCCCCAACCGCCCGCTTGTTCACGATCTTCAATCTTAGCTTTAGGATCGGGATCTTCGTGATCAAGTGGATTGAATTCGCTGGTTGAATCCGTAATCGTAATGACAAAAGTATGCGCGCCATCAATGCCCGTACTAATGTCAATATTTGAAGCTGATTCTTCATCTTCCGGAACAACACCATATTGGATGATATTGGTACACGCTTCATCAACTGCCAATTGGCAATGATAGACTGCCCGTTCATCCAAACCAGCGGTTTCAGCACCATCTGCTACAAAATCACAGGCCGGAGGGATATTGTCTAAGATAGCTTTAAACGATAAATGCCGCTCATCTTGCATAGGTTTTATCACTGCTCTTTAATCTAGGTGAAGCTACCAACAGCTTCGACTTGCGTCTCATAGATGTTGAAGATTTCGTCGAGGCCAGCTAATTCCAGCACTTCTTGAACACGTTCTGACAGAGCGGCCAAGCGCAAATCACCGCGTCCACGTTGGACTCGCTTGAGGGCCGAAACAATTTCGCGTAAGCCCGCACTACTCATGTATTCAACTTTACTTAAATCAAGCACCAATTGGTTGGTACCTTCATCAATTGCCCCGTTCAAAACGCTCCCTAGTTGATCGGCGGTAGTGCTATCAACGCGACCGTTTGCTTCAATCAACAAAACCCGTTTGAGCATTTGCGTGTTAATTTCCAAGCTCATGCCATCTACTCTCCTTGGCAAATGAGTTGCTTTTGTAAAATTGCCTTCATTATACCATCAATGCTTATTGCTTCAACAAATAGTGTCTTATCCGTGTTAAACACTTAAAATATTTAAGCTTTTTGGGATTAGACACCTCTGCATACACCATTGTTTGAAGCTATAATGAGAATCAACTAAATAATCAAATTTTTGGCGAAAGTGTGTCAACCTAATGACAGTTTTGGCGATTATTATTCTAATCTTTGTAATTCTGGCGATTTTCACCGGAACGATTGCCTATTATCTGGGTAACTTGCGTAAACAATTTCAACGGAAATTTAGTGATGTTTATCCCAATGCGCAATTTATTATTGAAGGTCGCTCTTTTGGTCAACAATCACGTGGTATGGGACAGGCACGGGGTACTGGTACGCTCGCGCTAACATCAACGGCTCTTTATTTTGAGTTATGGATTCCCAATCGTTTGCTTGAAATTCCACTGAAGACGATTACCAATATTGATAATCCGCGTTCTTTTTTGGGTAAAGCGACACCTGCCAAGTTGCTCAAAATTGAATTCACAAATGAACACGGTCAACCAGATGCCATTGCGTGGCAAATCCGTGATTTAGAGGATATTCAACGTCAAATTGAGCAAGCTATCCAATCTGTACGGTAAATCAAAAAGGACGAGATTTTGAAGTCTCGTCCTCGTGTTTTGCGCTGATGCCCAGCTTAGAAGTTGATGAAGTGACCTTCTAAACCGTGGGCCGCTTCCTTAAGTGCTTCGCTCAAGGTTGGATGAGCATGGACATTCCGGGCAATTTCAGCCGGAGTCAATTCAGCATAATGAGCTAAGGTGAGTTCAGGCAAGAGTTCAGTTACATCTGGACCAACCATGTGGGCCCCCAAGATTTCACCATATTTCTTATCTGAAATGAGTTTCACAAAACCGACTGTTTCACCTAGACCGTGTGCCTTACCATTCGCTTGGAAGGGGAATTTAGCCACATTGATTTCATAACCGCGTTCGGTTGCTTCTTCTTCGGTATAACCAAAGCTGGCAACTTGGGGTTGGCAATAGGTTGCGCGCGGCAACATTGGGTAATCAAGGGTAATGGTTTCCGCACCTGCAATATTTTCAGCAACGATGACACCCATTGCTTCGGCAACGTGCGCCAACATCAACTTACCGGTTACATCCCCAATTGCCCAAACACCGGGCACACTGGTTGCCATACGATCATCAATATCAATCGCACCACGTTCTGTGATGTTAATGCCAAGATTTTCAAGGCCATAACCGTCTAAACGCGGACGGAAACTGATTGCTTGCAAGACTTCTTCCGCGACAATTGTTTCTTCTGCGCCATCTTCTGTGGTAATGGTAACTTCAACACGATCTTCAAATTCGGCGACAGCGTTAACTTTGGTGCTGGTCAAAACCTTGATGCCACTGCGTTCAAATTGTTTCTTGAGTTCGTTAGACACTTCAGGATCTTCGCGCGGCAACATGCGTGGCATCAATTCAACCATTGTGACATCAACGCCATAAGCATTCATCACATAGGCAAATTCACTACCAATTGCGCCTGCGCCAATAACCACACAACTTGCGGGTAAATAGTCGCGTTGAATGAATTCAAGATAAGTCAGATTGCGGCCACCGATTTCGGTCCCCGGTAAAATAATAGGGGTACTGCCCGTGGCCAGAATGATGTTTTGAGTAGAAACTTTTTCTGTACCACCATCATTCAATTCAACTTCGATGGTATTTTTGTCAACGATATAACCAAATCCTTCAAAGGTATCGATCTTGTTCTTCTTCATTAAGAACTGGACACCTTTAACGCGGCCTGCCGTTACTTTGCGACTGCGTTTGAAGGCGGCGGAATAATCGAGTTGGATTTCGCCGTCATAGATAAAACCAAATTCCTTGGCGCGTTCGGTGACAATATGGGCTAATTCTGCATTCCGGAGGAGTGCTTTGGAGGGGATACAACCGACATTCAAACAAACCCCGCCCCACCATTGTTTTTCAATAATTGCGGTCTTGAGACCAAGTTGAGCGGCCCGAATTGCGGCTACATAGCCACCGGGACCTGCACCGAGAACGACAACATCATAGGATTGTGCCATGCAGTTATACTCCTTATTTTTGACAATCGGGACTTATTATAGCACCCGTAGATTTTAAACAAAACATGGATAATTTGAGAACAAGGGGTTTATCATTGGTTTCGTGGCTTTTTGAATGAGTAAATAATTAAGTACGCAACATCTCTAATTAGCGAACATAGCTTTGACCATATCGCCAATGGCGAAATAATCTGGTAATTCTTCTTGCCAAAGGACGGTAACAGGTAGATAAAATTTAGCTAAGAGTGGTGTGCGATAGTTATTTTCAGAATCTAATGCGATATGTTGATAACTACCTGCTGAATCGAGTCGATAAAAGGTGGTGCGTTGATGCTTAGGATCAATAATCCAATATTCACGCACGCCTGCTTTTTCATATTCTGCAAATTTTTCACCATAATCGCGGCTCGTACTTTCTTCCGAAACGACTTCGATACAAATATCAGCAGGCCCATCCATATACGTGTTTTTCAGATTGGCAATGTTTTCACCTAAGATGACTTGCACATCCGGTTCGCGGAAACTCGTCGCCGTACGCATGACAAATGGATCACCAACAATTTTGCCGTCACCTATAAGAGCAAGATATGCTTTTAACAAGGAGCGTATAAAATCAGTGATTGCATCATGTTTAAGGGTAACTGGTGACATTGCAATCACAACTCCTTCAATCCATTCATAACGACCATCCATGTAATTCTGCAAATAGTCTTCACGCGAAATATTCACAGCGACGACAACGCCTATGGGTAATGATTTCTCAAGGGGCAATGTCAATTGTTGCATGGCGAGTTCTCTCAATGCTCAATATGTTTCTTCAAGTATAGCAAATTATTGGGTCAAAATTAGTTTATGCTTGGTCAGTTTCCTTACTATTGCGCTTCATTTGCAGACTCCGTCGTAATTCTGCGGCTTGTTCTTGAATAGTCGTCAGACGTTCACCGTACAGTGGATACATAAACATGACGGCAATGCCGATAATAACAGCAGACAATGGGCTAAACGCGGTAAATGTGCGGATAACAGTTTCGACGGCTTCGGGTTGTTGACTAACGGATAAATCTGCATCGTAACCAGCCCCGGCTAATAACTCACCAATCATCAAACCTGCAAATGCGGGGGGAAAACGATAGATAAATCCTAAAATGCCACGATATACACCTTCGCGGCGTAATTTGGTGCGCACAAAATCTTCATCGATCATTTCCGCAAACATCAAATCAGGTCCTAAAATCATGCCACCCACAACGAGACCTAGGCCAGCCAAAACGGCCAGTGTTGTATTCATATCTTGCGTAAACAAAATTGGGACGGCGAGTATGGCGGATAGGCTGAATGACACCAACATCGTGCGTCGGGTACCCCAGCGACGAAATAGCACCTGCCAGCCAATCATGGCGACAGCGGCTGGTACAAAGAGCGCCCCAGCCAGTAACCCCGCACTAGATTTAGGCTGATCAAGGACATATTGATTATAAAATGGGAGAACCGCAAAGATGGCACCGACAATAAAGCGAAATACAAAATTGATGGCAATCACAATCATGAAAATACGATTGGAAAGGACTTCGCGGAGTTCTTGCCAACCATTGACCCCTTCGTCTTGTGTCTGTTCCCCAAAACTAGGATCTTCTTCAATCCCAATCAGTGAGAGGAAATACAAAACCGAAGCCAAACCACCCCAAAGGAGCGCTAAGCCTGTCCAGCCGAGGGAGCTATCATAAACAAAAGGTGACACGGCCACGGCAATCCCGCCCCCAATGCCAAAACCGACAAATTGGCGAATGGTTGCCCCGCGCGCCCGTGATTTTGTATTCTGAAACATCTCCGGGAACAAAGCATCTTGGTTCAGCGTGATGACACTTTGCAACATATCATAAATGCTAATGATGACTAGAAAATAGACAAAAACGGGCGTCGGGCCGTCACGCGCTACATCAAATGGTGGAAGCCAGACCAGTGCGAATGCAATAGCCACCGGAATCGCAATTAATCGAATATAAAAAGTTCGGCGACCAATTTTTGATTGGGTATGGTCCGAGAGCCAACCACTGATAGGATCGTTGATAGCATTCCAGAAGCCAAATGCGAACCAGCCACGGCCAACCCAATGCGGCGGTAAACCCACAGAATCAGTGTAGAAAAACGTGACAAATCCATTAAAGGTATTGTATGTTAATAGACCGGCGGCATTGCCCAGTGCATAGAAAAATACTTTCCAGAGTGGCAATTCGTTGGCAAAATCTTGGTCAGTGGATGTTGAGCGCATTTGTTGCTCACTTATTGCATTATTTTGTTCCATTGTCTCCAGCTCATTATATTCCGATAAGCCCCTGCCATCTTATTCTAAAACACGATGATAATCTATGGGTTACGTGATATTGCTATTACGCTTAAGAGAATGAAATGGTTTTACAAAAAAGTTTCGCCGCGCGAAACGGGTTGTGCTACCATATACATAATTATTGGATGCATATAAAACACAGGAAACAATATCTTTCATGTGGAAGAATTACTATAGTGTAACAAGTCTTGCTGAAGCCCTTGAATTATTGAATCAATATCAGACACGTGCCCGCGTTATTGCAGGCGGCACAGATATTCTCATCGAACTAGAACGTGGTGTGCGTCAGGGTGTCGATACACTTATTGATATCACGCGCATCTCTGACTTAAATAAAATCACACAATCTGATGGTGTGATTCAACTGGGCGCTTTGGTGACTCATAATCAAGTTGCAAACAGTGAATTATTGGTAGAGCAGGCTTTGCCATTGGCTCAAGCCAGTTGGGAAGTTGGTGCGCCTCAAATCCGGAATCGCGCTACCGTTGCGGGGAATATCATTACAGGCAGTCCGGCAAATGACACGATTACGCCGCTTTATGCGCTCAATGCCAATGTCACGTTAGCATCAGTCGATGGCGAACGGATTGTGCCACTGCGTGAATTTTATACGGGTTTGCGTAAAACGGTTATGCAACCGCATGAGTTACTGACAAAAATCAGTTTTGAACCCCTACAGAATAATGAACGCGGGATTTTTATTAAGTTGGGTTTACGGCGTGTTCAAGCAATTTCCGTGGTGAATATTGCAGTTATTTTGGCTTTTGCCGATGATCAGGAAACAATTCAGTCAGCGCGGATAACCTTAGGCAGTGTCGCACCCACAATTATCCGAATTCCTTCAGCCGAGGATTATTTAGTCGGTAAAATACTGTCGGAAGATGTCATACGCGAAACAGTGCAATTGGTAAGTTCAACACCCACACCCATTGATGATATTCGGAGTACGGCCAGTTATCGTACAGAAACCCTTAAAACATTAACACTACGGGCTTTGCGTCATCTGCAAGCTGGCACTGAACGTGCAGATTATCCCAGCGAACCTGCAATGCTATGGGGTTCGACTGAAATGCCGAATATGTCAGAATTACCGAACAAAGTGAGACATGAAGACGATGCAGGTGATACCATTGTCACGACTGTAAACGGTCAGACCTATACCTGTACAGGTGGTGCCAATAAAACTTTATTGCACTTCTTGCGTGAAAATATTGGTCTAACAGGTTCGAAAGAAGGTTGTGGCGAAGGCGAATGTGGTGCTTGTACTGTCTTTCTCGATGGTGTAGCGGTGATGTCTTGTTTAGTGGGTGCTCCGCGTGCGCATGGCGCAGAAATTGTTACCATTGAGGGGCTTGCCCAAGATGATGAATTACATCCTCTGCAACAAGCCTTTGTCGAGACTGGTGCTGTCCAATGTGGGTTCTGTATTCCCGGTTTCTTAATGTCTGGAGCCAAACTTCTTGAAGAACATCCGCATCCTACGGATGAGCAAATTGCTCAAAGTATTTCCGGAAATTTGTGTCGTTGTACAGGTTACTATAAAATTTTGGAAGCATTTCATAAAGCCAGCGAAACGTAATCTTATAAATAGGAGCCATCGCTATGTCAGTTATTAAACAACAAGAACGTAAAAAGAAAACGAATCCTTATTTGCCGATAATTGGTCTCGTATTAGCCTTATCCATTGCGCTTTTAGCATTTGGGGCATCTGCCGTGCTCAAAGATGTCATCATTGAGCAATTCCCCGAAGTGGAAACAAAGCTTGCCGAAGACGAAAATGGTGAGATGTATATGCAGGCCGTGATTGGCTTTATCATTTGGTTTGCTGGTTTTGTAACGGTGATGAGCGTTGTTTCGATGGCCATGGCTAAGAATATTGTGGAAGATGAATATAGTATTCAAATGCCAGTTAATCCAACGCAAAAAGATATTGATCGTTATCGTAAGGCAATGTCCAAAAACCGCCAAGACAAAATCAAAGCGGCTAAACGTCTTAAAGCTAAAAAAGAACGTGAAGCTAGCCATCGTCGTTAATTTCGTCACATTGTAGGAGTAATTTTTGTGACACAACAATCTAATATTAAATCCATTGGTACGCGCCAGTTTCGAGTTGATGCCAAAGGTAAAGTTACGGGCGAAACTCAATATCCCAGCGATATCAATTTTGATGGCCAACTCTGGATGAAAATCCGCTATTCAGATCGTGTTCATGCCCGTGTCAAAGCAATCGATACACGTCAAGCTGAAGCATTACCCGGTATTATCGCAATTTACACCGCTAAAGATGTTCCAAACAATGAGTATGGTCTCACCATGTTTGACCAACCCGTACTCTGTGGTCCGGGCTCTAATAAAGAGGGTGGCGATGTGGTGCGTTGTCTAGCGGATTATGTCGCGGTAGTTGTGGCTGAAAGCGAAGAACTGGCCGCCGAAGCGGTACGTTTAATTGAAGTTGATTATGAAGATTTGCCAATTGTTACAGACCCTGAAGAAGCACTCAAAGATTCGGCACTGCAACTTCATCCAAATGTAGAAAATAACACGATTTGCCACTATAAAATTCGCTATGGTGATATGGCTGAAGGTTGGGAACAAGCTGAAGTTATTGTTGAAGGCGAATTTGAAACGAGCTATCAAGAACATGCTTATCTTCAGCCCGAAGCTGGTTTAAGTTATATTGATGATGAAGGCCGCGTGGCCGTTATTGTCGGTGGACAATGGGTACATGAAGATCAAGAACAAATCTGTCATGCGCTTAACTTGCCACCCGAAAAAATACGGGTAATTTATCCGGCGGTAGGTGGTGCCTTTGGTGGGCGCGAAGATATGAGTGTGCAGATTGTGCTCGCGCTAGCCACATGGAAGCTTGAGCGCCCGATTAAGATTATCTGGAGCCGCGAAGAGTCTATTCTCTATCATCACAAGCGTCATCCGGTGCATGTCAAAGCCAAATGGGGCGCAACCCGTGATGGTAAATTGACCGCGATGGAAGCCCGTGTGGTCGGTGATGGCGGTGCCTACAATTATACGACGAACAAAGTGATGGGGAACGCTCACCTCATGGTAGCCGGACCCTATTATGTTCCACATGCCCATATTGATACTTACGGGGTCTACACCAACAATATTCCGGCGGGTGCATTCCGTGGATTTGGGGCACCACAAGCCGCTTTTGCCGCCGAAGGGATGATGAATCGTCTGGCCCTTGTGCTTGACATGGACCCGGTTGAATTACGCCTAAAAAATGTTTTGCGCGATGGGGTCGAGACCATTACGGGCGTTCCGCATCCTCCCGGTGTTTCAATTCCTCAAGTCGTCGCGTCCTGCGCTGAAGAAAGTGGTTATTGGGAAAAATCAGGCGATAACTGGCAACGTTTAGCCGTTGAACAACCAAGTGATCCTAGCAAACGACGCGGAATTGGTTTTGGCTGTGCTTATAAAAACGTGGGCTTCAGCTTTGGGGCACCTGAGGAAAACTGGGCAACCATTGAATTATATGGTGGCGCTGAAATTGATAAAGTTGTGTTGCGAGCCGCTGGAGCTGAGGTTGGCCAAGGTTCACACACGGCTTTTATTCAAATGGCGGCGCAAGCTGTCGGAATCCCAGTTGAAAAAGTTGAACTGATTGCGCAGGATACCGCCGAAACCAAAAATTCGGGGAGCGTCTCGGCTTCACGGATGACATTTATGGCGGGGAATGCGATTCGGGGAGCGGCGGAAAAAGCACTCGAAAATTGGACTGATGAAGATCGTCCGGCGATTGGTACGTATCGCTATCAACCACCGCGCACAACGCCGCTTGATCCACATACGGGTCAAAGCACGCCTAACTTCACTTATGGTTATGTGGCTGAAGCAGTTGAGGTGGAAGTCGATATTGAGACAGGCTTTATTCGTTTGGTCCGGGTGGTGTGTGCTAATGATGTGGGACAAATCATTAACCGCACCAATATCGAAGGGCAAATCGAAGGCGCAGTTGTACAAGCCCAAGGCTATGCGCTCATGGAAAATCTGGTTTCAGAAAATGGTCAGATTAAGAACCCATTCTTATCAACTTATCTGATTCCAACCGTTTATGATATTCCGACTGAAGTGAAATCCGTCATTTTGGAAGTTCCTAATCCGATTGGACCGTGGGGTGCGCGTGGGATGGCTGAAATGCCCTTTATTCCTCTAGCGCCTGCCATTTCAGCGGCTATTTATGATGCACTTGGTGTTTGGATTGACCATTTGCCCATGACCCCCGATAGTGTTTTACCGAAGTTACGGGAGCAGGGTATTGGCGTCTTCTAAAAATAATTTGATTGTTATTCGTGGCGCGGGAGATCTCGGTTCCGGTGTAGCCTATCGCTTGCATAAGGCCGGTTATGCACTGGTGATGACGGAGCTCCCGCATCCTTTATTTGTCCGACGAATGGTTAGTTTTGGTAATGCAGTTTATACTGCTGACAAAAGCATGCAGGTTGAAGACATTACAGCACGGCATGTTCCCCATGATTTGGAAATAATTCTGGATAGTATAGGGAATCATGAAATCCCAATTTTAACGGATGAAAATTGGGCAGATTTAGAACCCGCTGTGGTCATTGATGCCCGCCTCGCCAAACGTAATCTTGATACAACCATTGATGACGCCCCACTGGTTATTGCTTTAGGACCGGGTTTTAATGCAGGCGAAGATTGTCATGCTGTTATTGAAACCAATCGCGGTCACTTTTTGGGACGTGTAATTTGGGAAGGTCCACCTGAA
This sequence comes from Anaerolineae bacterium, assembly GCA_050303635.1. GTDB lineage: Bacteria > Chloroflexota > Anaerolineae > Aggregatilineales > J027 > JAKEEQ01. Next base: position 1,912 of record JBNLCD010000057.1, on the reverse strand, counting down.
CCGAACACCGGACTTCCGGGTACTGTACAGGGGAAACAAGCTACACGGGTTTTGCGCGCACCTTGTGCAGGCTACCTAAAGCCGCGTTTTACAATTGGTGATAAGATTGTAACGGGTCAGGTCATTGCGACCGTTGAAGACTCACCCATCATTGCCGCATTTGATGGTGTGTTACGGGGAATCGTTCATGAATCTGTACAGGTTACCGCAGGGTTTAAAGTGGGAGATTTAGACCCCCGTGGTGTTCGCGAACATTCATTTACAATCTCGGATAAAGCATTGTCGATTGGTGGGGGTGTCCTAGAAGCAATTTTAAGCAAAGGGATACTTCCTAATTAGTTTTAAATAGCATCATCCCATCCCCAAACCTATCGTAATAACAAGGAAACGGAGCACCTTTATGCGTCTGCGTGATGCGCTGAAAGTTAAACGCGGAGATGTCGTCGGTTTCACGGGAGCAGGCGGCAAAACATCTGCCCTTATCCAACTTGGTTATGAATTATCGAGCGATAATTGGCGCGTACTTTCAACGACAACAACCAAAATTGCAGAAAATGAACTAGGTTATTTTCCATGTATCGTCAAATGGAACAAAGCTTTACTGCAAAATCCGCATCAATTGGCCGCTTTGCTGGATGATTATCAATTTGTCTTTGTTTATAAGAGCATTCGTAACGGTAAAGCCTTAGGGGTGCCAACCCATATAATTCGTCAGGTTGTTGACCGCGTAAACTCGGATGTGATTTTGATCGAGGCCGATGGCTCACGGCGGATGCCACTCAAAGCACCCAAAAAATATGAGCCTGTTTTGCCGTTGGATACCACTTTAGCGGTTCCAGTGGCAGGCTTGGATGCGCTTGGTAAACCTTTTACTGAGCAAAATGTGTACAACATCGAAACCATTATTGACCGCTATGGCTTTGGCTATGACATGCCAATTCAACCCGCGTGGATTGCGCAAATTTTGCGGGATGAAGTTCTTGGCTTAAAAGACATTCCGCCGAATGCACGCGTCGTGGCGCTCCTCAATAAAACCACCACCAACCGTATGTCCTTACAACCCGCCCGCAAAACTGCGAATATGATTCTCAAAGAAAAGCGGATCGAAGCCGTCGCCATTGGGGCTGTTAAAAATCGGAATAATCCTGTTTTTGAAGTCCAACAACGGATTGGGGCGATTGTTCTGGCGGGTGGGTTATCACGGCGGATGGGGCGCTCCAAGATGTTGTTGTCGTGGGGCAAGCGGACCGTTATTGAGACCATCGCACGGCGTTTGGTTCCCTTTAAATTTACTGACACGGTTGTGGTAACTGGCTATAAGACCGGGCAAGTTGAAGCCGCGTTAGAGCATGTCCCCATTCGGACTATTTTTAATCCGCATTTTGCCGCTGGTGAAATGTTATCCTCGCTAAAAGTTGGGTTGCGTGCGCTGGGTGATGATGTTGATGCGTGTATGGTTATCTTGGGAGATCAACCTCAACTCAAAACCCGCACCATTCATAATCTGCTTCAGGCATATGCTGTTTCCACCGAGGATATTGTCGCGCCTATTTATAAAGACCGACGAGGTCATCCGATTATTATTGGGCGACGCTATTGGAATGAATTGCTTGATTTGCCGCATGGCAAAATGCCCCGCGATGTCATCAACAACTATCCTATTCTGACCATCGAGTCTGAAGATGACAGCATCCTGCGGGATATTGACACCCCAGAACAATATGAGAATGAATTGAAATGGGCTGGCTTGTCATAGTTTTACAATGTAGTTGAATTAATCTATAAAACCAAACGCGGGAGAATCAAAAAGATTCTCCCGCGTTGTTCTTACTGCTTGCCAATCGGTAGACGACGTTAATTACTCAGCTTGTTTAGCCTGCAATTGGGCGGCACAAGTTGGGCAAGCAGTGAC
>JBNLCD010000056.1:0-15876 GCA_050303635.1 Anaerolineae bacterium | reverse complement strand
GTGCGCAACCCATCCACATCGACGGTATAACATGTCCCGTCAACCGGTGCTTCATGGATTTCAACACCATATAATCCGGCCGCACCTGCCATATGATGCGTGACATGTCCGGCAATTGAAGCGGGCGGCACAATAATCTTATCGCCGGGTTGGCAGGTTGCCATAAAAGCGTATAGATTAGACATTGCCCCTGAACCCACCCGTATTTCGGCAAATTTCACACCAAAGATTTCACAAGCCAGCGCACTTGTGATAATTTCAATTTTTTCAATCGCTTCCAAGCCCATTTCATACTTATCGCCCGGATAGCCCAACGACGGACGGCTTCCTAATCCACTCGCCAGCAGAGCCTCCGCTCTGGGATTCATAACATTCGTTCCCGGATTGAGATTGATACAATCGTGCTCATGAATGGTGCGGTTGGTTTCAATCAATGCATGAATTTGTTGATCAATATCATCTGTTGTCGAATCGTTCAATTGCTGAAGCATATCGTGAATATAAGTTGCTGATTCCGGTGGTAACCATGCCGATGCGTGAGTGTCCATACCAATATTTCCTAATCCCTGATAACGGTTATCTGGGATGACTATAACGCGGCTAACTGAATTGCTCAACTGACTTGATATTGATTGAGATCAATCTGCAATCATGGCAAAAGCACGGACCGGAAAAGCCGCCGCCCCCGCCATTTTGACCGGCACTGCCTGAAAAATAAAATCTCCACTGGGCAACTGCACTAAATTGGTTAAGTTCTCGACGATAAGAATATTGGCATGCAGTAAGGTCACATGCACAGGCCGACGTGGATTACGGGTATCATCAATCACCAGAAAATCGACGCCCGCTAATTTGGCCCCGCGCTCTTTGAGAGCCAGCGCCGTTGCTTCCGTCAAAAAAGGAAATTCAGCATATTCGGGTTGCCCCCAATACCGACTCCAGCCTGTATGAAAGAGAACGGCTTTTCCTTCAAGTTCAATTCCATCTAAAACATCGGGTTCAATGGCTTGACGAGCGACAATATCTGTACAATCAATCACGACTCCGGGTAACACCAATTGGGCTAACTGCAACTCATGAATCTGCTTCCCCTGTGGATTGAAATGATAGGGACTGTCCATATAAGTGCCTGCACTCGTCAAAAATTGAACTTCCGTAATTTCACACGAACAATCCTCATAGTTGCCGGATGCCCGTGCTTGGGCATGGCTCATCCACGGGGTGATAGTTGGTCGGGGTGCCGTTGGACTAAACATTGGCATGGTGGCGCTAATTGTCTGGCTAAGATCAATAAGTTGCATGGCGTTTATCCTTCATAATTCAGACGGATTTAAGAATCTTAAACTGAAATATATCCTATAATGAATACATTATTCTATATCGTGTATATCTGAAATTTAGCCCAAACATGCCTGCTGTTTCGCCTCAAATACATACGCTGGAATTACCCGTCGATGAAACGCTAGTGCGGATTAAATCACTTGATAAGTCTCATAGTAAAATTTATATGGGTCGCTACTGTCTGTTGCGTAGGGTACGTACTTTTCCTCTCCAAGATGGTCGCTATCAAGTTCACATAAATATTGCTTACCCGCTTCTTCAAATGGATGCTTTTCTCACACCGCTGGCAAATGACCAAACCGAACTGAGCTATATCAGCCATATCAGCCAAGCCTATTGGGGATTATATTATAGTCCGACTGCAATTATTCTACCCATTCTCTGGGGGGTGAGTCTGTACAGTGGTGACGGCATCTACATATTGGGGGCTATCGTGGGTAGTGTGGGTTTGGTGGGTATGGCGCTTTACCAATATTTTAGGATAAAAGGGGAACCCGCTAATTTAGAACGGGATTTGTGGCGAGTCTTGCACGATTAAACAATGAAAAGGTCTTAAATAACGATGAGTGAAATGATTGAATTTGTTGCCAATTTATCTCTTGATAAATGTAAATCACGCTTAGAAAGTCGACATGAAAACTTTACCTTATTGGCTTTGCGCGGCCAAACCCGCATTGCAGTTAAGGTTCGGCCCGTTGAACCCAATACCTACAAATTTTCGCTTAGGCGTGTAGGTAAATCCTCGCCATTTGACTGGGCCGCCTCTGGCGAATTTAGTGGTTATTTACGCGGTCTAACATCTGAAAAAACGGCGGTGGTGGGACAACAAAAGCTAAACTGGTTCAGTCTCGTATTCAGTGAAATCGTCATGATTATGATCAGTTTTGGTATGCTATTGGGTTTTGTCAGTGATGGCACTGCCAATCGGGATAATATCCTGTTTTTTGTATTGGGCGCGGGTGTTATCAATGTAGTCTTGATCGGCTGGTCTTATATTTGGATGGCGGGACATGCCCGTGAAATGCAAAATATCGTGACCCGTCTTCTCGGCCAAGATTATGATTTCGGCTCATCGTTTGATCAACCTTGGTCCTAAATGATTATTTTTACAGTGCATAAGGATTTGATTTGATGAGTGAACGAATTGAATTTGTCGCCAATTTATCACTCGAAGAATGTCGTGAACGTTTAGAAACTCTGCATGAAAAAGCGGCTTTTTTGGCGGCGCGAGGTCAAACCCGCATCTCGGTCAATATCACATCGCTTGATCCGAATGCATATCAGTTTAGTCTGAAGCGGGTCGGCAAGTCATCTTTTAAAGATAATATTGGAATGCATGGTTTTAGTGGTGAGTTACGCATCTTAACGACTGACACAACCTCAGTTGTAGGACAACCGCAGATCAATTGGTATTTTCTTAGCATCGCCCAAATTTTCATCGCATTTTTAACAGTTTCATCGATGCTCAATGTGTTGATTTTCCAAGCACCGACTGGTCTAGAAAAGTTTCTTTATTTGTTCCTTGCCTTCATCTTCAATATCGCAACTTTCTTGGTGATGTATCTTTGGGCTATGTGGCGGGGACGCGAAATGCAGAACTTGGCACTCAAGGTTCTGGGCTATAATGAAGGACTTCATGCACCAATCAAGTCCATCTTGAAATAATAGATAAAATAAAGGCAGATAACGAGTCTGCCCTTATTTTCATATGGATTTCGTTAGTAATTTTTTACGTCTCTGTAACGGCTTATTCAATAATTAATTTGCTATTCGTTTTTAATATCCAAGTTGTGTTAAAATTAATCGATTGATTGTTGCAAAAAGACCACTTTCATTAATAACACAAGTTGAAATTCAATATGAATTATTTTAATTTTCGCTGGCATGATTTGCCGATTACAATACGCTACATCGTTTTTATCAGTGTTATTATCACGACGATTATAGCGACGCTGTCTATCCTCTTCATTCGAGAAGAAAAGCGCACTTCTGAAATTGCTTTGCAAAGTCGTGCCGAAATTTTGTTAGATGTGATAGCCAGTGGGATTCAAATTGCCGATCCTGAATTTTCTCTCCAAAACACGAGTGTTATCGCCGCTGAAATTGGTAAGAACGAAAATATCACCTTTCTGTGTTTTTACGATCAGAATGGGATGGTATTGGACGGCGAACCAAGTCCAACCGATGAAAAGATTTGGGATGCACTTGCCGCTGATGGTGAGGATTATTATAAACGTGAGGACAATGAGCTTCAGGTTGGGCGTATTGTCTATCAGGATGGCGAACCGATTGGGGGGGTCGCCTTCGGCTTATCGACAAATGAATTTGATGATCGCTTACGCCAAACGCAACGCCAAGCGATCCTCTTTGCTATCGTATCCATTCCACTGTGTATCGTTTTGGTATCTCTGTTGACCAATCAAGTTATTCATCGCATCGAAAAACTCACAAAAGCAGTTGATGAAGTTGCCCAGGGTGGCTTGACTGAAGTGAGCTATCATTCCAAAGATGAACTCGGTGAATTGAGCAGTACCTTTAATAAAATGGCTCAAGCGCTTTGGGATCGTGATCAAAAACTGCGTGAACTCAATGCCCAACTCGAAACACGGGTCGAAGAGCGCACCGCTGAACTCGAGGAATTGGCGAATACCCTGCAACAAGCGAACCAACTCCTCTTTAACGCCAAACAAGATGCTGAAAAAGATAGTCAATTTAAGAGTGAAATTTTGGCTACGATGTCGCATGAACTGCGTACACCCCTCAATGCAATTATTGGCTTTACCGATATCTTACTAGCCGAAATTGATGGTGAAATTAACAAGACACAACGTGAGGATCTGCAACGCATTATTGTTAGCAGTGAACACTTGCTAAGCATGATTGACGATACGCTGAATATTGCTCAAATTCAAGCCGGCAAGGCGCGTCTGATTGAAGATAATGTTGCCATTCAAAAATATCTTGAGAGAATGACAGAGCCATATAAAAATAGTGCTCAGGCCAAAAATTTATCATTTAATTTGACGATCGATGAAAAATTGCCGTCTCATCTTGTCATCGATGAAAAACGAATCAGCCATATTCTTTCAAATCTACTCAAAAATGCCATCAAATTTACCGATGAAGGGTCAATAAGTGTTCAAGTCCGCCCCCATTTGAGTAACCGAGATTGGCAAATCATTGTCAAAGATACCGGCATTGGTTTAGCTGAAGAAAATCACATGGTTGTTTTTGAGGCATTTCGTCAAGCTGATAACTCAATTCGCCGCAAATATGAAGGCATCGGATTGGGCTTAACCATTGTTTACCAAACCGTTCATTTGATGGGCGGGCATATTGAGATTGATAGCGCCGAGGGATCAGGCAGTACATTTACCGTGACATTGCCGCTCAAAATAGCGGATACGCCTGAGGTTCAACAATCCTCTTAATCCCAAATTTATCAACATTATCTTTGCCAATTGTGGCTTGTTAGCAAACTAAAAGGATATAGTTTATATGGTACGCGTGCTTTTTGTATGTTTAGGGAATATCTGTCGTTCACCTATGGCTGACGGTGTTTTTCAGCAAATGGTCAAAGATGCTGGCCTCGCCGATCAAATTCTCGTGGACTCAGCCGGAACATCAGGCTACCACGAAGGTCAAATGGCCCATGGGGGCACGCGCAAAATTCTGAAAAAGCACGATATTCCTTATAATGGTCGCAGTCGCCCCTTGGTAAAAAGTGATTTTTCCAATTTTGATTATATTTTGGCGATGGATGACAGTAATTTGGCCGATATCGAAGGCCGCACACCACCTGATTCTAAAGCCGTGATCAAACTGTTTTTGGATTATGCGACCGATGCCGAAGTCCGCGAAGTACCCGATCCCTACTACACAGGCGGTTTTGAATACGTTTTCGGTCTTGTTAAAAATGGTTGTACGGGCCTGTTAAAAGCCATTCGCGAAGAACATAATCTGTAAAATTTAAATTTACGAACAAAAAAGGGACGCTCTCATGCAGAAAGTGTCCCTTTTTAACTACTCAGATTTCAGTTTAATTCAGGTTTTCGAAGATACCAGCGGCACCTTGACCACCACCAATACACATAGTGACCATACCGTATTTGCTCTTGCGAGCTTGCATTTCGTGCAAGATTTGAACGGTCAACTTCGCGCCTGTACAACCCAGTGGGTGACCCAAAGCAATTGCGCCACCATTGACATTAACCTTATCGGGGTCCATGTCCATTTCGCGCATTACAGCCACAGCTTGGGCGGCAAACGCTTCATTGAGTTCGAAGAGATCCATATCATCAAGTTTCAAACCTGTACGATCTAATACCCGTGGAATAGCGGCAATCGGGCCAATCCCCATAACATCAGGGCGGACACCGGCTACATTGAAACCAACAAAACGCGCAATGGGGGTCAAACCCAACTTGGCGGCGGTTTCTGCTTCCATAACAATGACACCCGCCGCGCCATCACTCAATGGTGAAGCATTCCCTGCGGTAACCGTGCCACCTTGCTTGAAGACTGGGCGTAATTTGGCCAGACCTTCCATCGTGGTACCGGGGCGTAAGTGTTCATCTTGATCAAACACGATTTCGCGTTCAACCCGTTGGCCGTCTACATAAGCAACTTCATTGAAGTGGAACGGCACAATTTGTTCTTTAAACTTACCAGAAGCGACAGCTTCAGCGGCCCGATCATGACTACGTACCGCAAATTCATCTTGATCTTCACGGGTAATATTGTATTCGTCAGCGACGTTTTCTGCGGTTAAACCCATGTTGATATATGATTCGGGATAGTGTTCTGCCAAATTCGCATTTGGGCTAATCCGGAAACCGGACATCGGTACTAAACTCATGGTTTCCGCACCACCCGCAATAATGATATCCGCGCCATTGGCGATGATACGTTCGGCGGCGAGAGCAATCGTTTGCAACCCGCTGGAGCAAAAACGATTAACCGTTTGGGCTGGTACTTCAACAGGTAAATCTGCCAAGAAAACAATATCGCGTGCCATATTCAAGCCCTGTGAACCTTCGGGCATCGCACAGCCAATAATTACATCATCAATTAAAGCAGGGTCTAGCTTGCCATCCGTTTTGGCCATTAAATCTTTAATTACGGTAGCCGCCATGTCATCGGAACGCATATGACGGGTGGTGCCACGTTTACCTTTACCAACTGCCGTGCGGCTGGCCGCCACAATCACAGCTTCTCTCATAATAGTTTTCTCCAAATAAATCCTACGCGAACTTTATAATCAAATCGTCATTCGATTAATCATGGCTATATTGTAACATCTTTTCGCCAATGGTCTAGCGATTCGTTGAAATTGTTTCACAAAGCCTCCAAATCAGGTATTCTAATACACCTCAAAATGAATTTTAGGATCACATCAACCCAAACTTGCAAGTTCGAACGACAAAAATAATGGTTAGAATTATGTTTGTGCTGTCTGGAGAATACCTAAAGATTACTGTAGATTGCTAGCATTTCCGCAAGTTTTAGGTAAGATTAGAGATTAGACGGTTTATTATTTGAGAATAGATTTTTTCATCCATGTTACGCCGAGAAGTTCAACGTCGCACACGCCATATACTAGTTGACATATTAGACCGGATTGATGAATTCAAGCGATCATCTGAGCGTCCGCGTCGTTTTCTGCGCGTCATGCTTCAGGGGCCTGAAATCCAACTCACCATCGGGGTATTGCTCGTCACGCTCACGATTGGGACCATTGGCTATATGGTTTTTGAGAGCTGGTCGTTTATCAATTCGTTTTATATGGCCGTTATCACTCTGACAACAGTCGGTTACGGCGAAGTTGAACCCCTTTCGGAACAAGGCCGTGTTTTCAGCATATTTTTGATTTTCGGTGGAGTCACAGTACTAGCTTATGGCGCATCCAGTACCGTTGAATACATTGTAACGGGTAAGGCGGTCCAACAAATGGCAGATGAAGAACAACAGAAAGTAATGGCCACGCTAAATAATCATTTTATTATTGCCGGCTTTGGCCGCGTAGGCTACGAAATCGCCAGTAATTTTGCCTCTGAGGGCATTCCTTTCATTGTGCTTGATGACGATGAAACGGCGATTAACATGGCTCGGGAAGCGGGCTATTTAGTCCTGCAGGGCAGTGCCACCGAAGATGAGATGATGCGGCAAGCGCGGATTGAGCAAGCACGGGGCGTTGTCGCCGCTACGGGGAATGATGCGGTGAATGTGTATGTCACCTTGACAGCACGCGGTTTAAATGAGAAGCTATTTATCATTGCGCGCGCCACTGATGACAGCTCTGAAAAGAAATTGATTCGCGCTGGAGCTGATCGAGTTACCTCGCCATATAGTCTAAGTGGACGGCGCATGGCTAATTTGGCGTTACGCCCTCATGTGGTTGATTTTCTCGATATTACGGCAAAGACAAATGTACTTGACCAATCCCTCGAAGAAATTGTCATCGAGGAAGGGGCTATTATTGCCAATAAAACCATTGGTCAAATTGATTTACGCCGCCGAGCAGGCGCCAATATTCTGGCGATTTATGATGCCAACGGCACCTTACTCAGCAATCCTTCGGCCACGACAATTTTGGAGCCGGGTACACGCCTCATTTTATTAGGTAGCAACGATCAACTTTCGGTGGCAGACGCCTTAGCAAAAAATGTTGCGAAGTTGATGCAAGAAGATAAAGAGTAGGAATAATCATGCAAATTGCCTGCCACACATGGGCATATGATCATTTGAGTTTGCGTGAAGCCGTCGGCACCATTGCCCGTCTAGGCTTTCGGGCTGTTGATATTGGGAGTGGCCCCCATCTAAAATTGGGTGATATTGCCCGTGATCCCGAAGGTTACGGCCAGGAGGTTCGCCAAATAGCGGTTGATTTCAACATGGTCATTAGCGATCTTTATTTGGTGATGACCCATATCAATTCACCGGATCCTCAAGTCCGTAATACACGGTTGCGCCTTTTTGACCGACTGCTTAATTTTGCGCTGGTATCAGGCGCCGAAGGCATTACCATCTCACCGGGGATTATTCATGAAGATGGGCCCGTCCATAGTTTGGCGCGGTCAATTCCTTGCTTGCAATATATGACAGATTTAGCTCAGGCACGGGGCATTCGTCTATCGTTTGAACCGCATTTAGATTCTATTGCACCCGATCCCGAAAAAGCAGAACTCCTGATGGCGGCGGTTCCCCACCTTAGTTTGACTTTGGATATTGCCCATTGGATTACCCAAGGTTATGGCTGGCGGGACATTAAACCTATGCTTAGCAAAGCCGCGCATATCCAGATTCGTCAGGCACGCCCCCAAAGATTGCAAACCCCTTTTAAAAAGGGTAAATTGGATATTCCACGGCTCCTGCGTGACTTAGCCGCGATTGACTATGACGGGACGCTGTCCATTGAATACATGAATGCAGTGGGCTGGCACGGGATGATGAAAGTCGATGTCACGCAAGAAATTTCTGAAACACGGGCGGCTATCCGATCTGCGCGCGCCAATTTACTTGAAGGCGCAGATGATTATGAAGATGAGTAATTTTTGCCAATCATATGCCGGAAATTAAGTTCCGGCTTATAATTTTATATATTCAATTAAATTTTCTAAGCACTGGCGGGTGGTGTGATGAGCTTAGCAGGCACAACTGTAGGTAATTATAAGATTCTAGAAGTCTTGGGTGCGGGCGGCATGGCCACGGTCTATCGCGCTACCCAGACCAATATTGAGCGGGAAGTTGCGATTAAAGTCATGGCTGAGGCGTTTGCCCGACAACCAGATTTTGTCGAACGCTTTAAACGTGAAGCCGAACTTTTCGCCAAGTTAGAGCATCCTCATATCTTGCCCATTTATGATTACGGCGATGACGATGGCTATCTCTATTTGGTATTGCGTCTTATGGAAGGTGGCAGTCTTGAACGTCATATCCGGCGGAATACGCTCAATTTAGCCCAAATAGGCAGAGTTATTGAGCAAGTTGGGGCGGCCCTTGATTATGCCCATCAACGCAACGTCATTCACCGTGACCTCAAGCCTAACAATATTTTGATGGATAATTTTGACAACGCCTATCTGATGGATTTTGGTATTGCCAAGATCATTTCTGGCGCAAAATTGACAGCAACAGGCACCTTGCTCGGCACCCCCGCTTATATGGCACCCGAAATGTGGAAACTCGATCCCATCGATGGACGCTCGGACATTTATAGCTTGGGCCTCATGCTCTATGAAATTTTGTCCGGCGGCGAATTACCTTTCCGGGGTGAAACACCTTTCCAATTCATGTATGCGCATCTCCACGAAGAAGTGCCATCCATTAGCAAGCAATTTGATAGTTACACTGAAGAAATGGATGAAGTGCTCTGGAAAGCAACGGCGAAAGAGCCCGACGACCGTTTCAACACCGCCGCCGAAATGGCCGAAGCATTTACCACCGCCATTCGAAATGCCGAAACGCCTGCCGCTATTGAAGAAATGCGTGACGGCAAGCGCCGTGATACCTCGGATAAACTTGGGAAGATTTTTGTCGTCTTAGAACACTCGACATCAGGTTTATCAGCCGTGCCCCGTCTTGATGAATTTGTACGGGATCAATATAAGAACAAAACGGTTCTTAATAAATCTACCTCCGCCATTGATGATATTTTCGGCACCTTAGAATCCACCCCTGATTCCGGGACCATTGATACCGCTCAAGTTCAAGCTGTTTTGTCACAGGGTAAAATGAGTGAAGCTTTCTTAGGTGTGAGTGCTCAACCACTTCAATTGCCGCCGACAATGGCCGACGAATTAGCCCAACAAGGCGGATTATTGGTCATTGGGGTTGAACCCGGTAGTCCTGCCGAAGAAGGTGGTATGCACATTGGTGATATTCTGGTCCAAATTGCCGACCAAGCCATTCAAAATCAAGATGATTTGAAATCAGTCTTACGTGATGAAAATGTCGGTATGAGTCTGCCTGTCAAAATTGTACGGGCTGGTCATCATCAAGATTTAGAGGTTACTTTACGTTCAAATTAACACCACTATCAATCTAAAAAACAATAATACGCTATGTTTGGGGCAACCTTAACATAGCGTGTTTTGTATATTAAGGTGTCGCCTATCTTAATTCTGCGGAGAAAAACATGTCGCAACCTGCCCTAGATATTATTCAACCTCCAAACAGTCCATCCAATCAACCTTTACCTCTTCTCATTGTCCTCCACGGCAATAACAGTACCAATGAGATCGAAAAAACATATTGGAGCGTGGCGCATGAGTGGGGTTATCTTGTGGCATTTTTCCAGTCTTCACAAATTATGAATCCGGGCCGTTATATGTGGAATAATCTGGCGATCACCGTGCCCGAAATAAAATCACTCTTCCAACAGGTGCTCAGCGATTATGCGGTTGATATGAATAAGATTGTCGTGGGCGGATTTTCACGCGGTGCATTTGCGGGTTGGTGGACCAGCTTAGGTCAAGATATCCCCGCCACCGAATTTATCGGCGTAGCATCCGTTGTGCCAGATGCTGATTTAGAAGCCACTTGCCAACGTGCTCAAAATTGTTCACGCTCTGCCCTAAAAACTTATCTCCTCATGGGCGAAGATGATCCCTATGGCCAGACGAAACCCCGTCAGGTTGTCGATATCTTAACTCGGCGCGGCTTCACTTGTATCCTAGATAGCCGTCCTAATTTGGGCCATGATTATCCCTCAGATTTTGCCGCAATCCTGAAATCTATCTTGACCTAATCCCCCAGTCATTGGGGTTTTCGGGCCACAAATAGTTAACCACACCCAATCCTTGCTATAATTATTAGTAGCTGAGCCTAATTTAGATTCTTCGGGACAAGACTACAGTGCTAACCATCTTTGGCGTTGCCTTTGCCAGTATAGGTTTCTTTTGGCTGATACTTGCCATAATACATGCTTCCATCAAGGTTGATGAATCTAAGCAAAAAGACTTCAATCTGAACCATATTGGACACCTCAATCCACAAAAGCTCAATATCTATGCTGATGGCGAGCTACCGATGGCAGTTTTAGCGAAATATCCACCTGCACAACCTTCCTTTGGGGAGCGCCTTTTCAATTTTTGGTGGGTATTTATGTTTGTCGCGCTAGCCGTCATTGGCGTGATATTTTTCTGGTCACTTGTTGTGCAAATTATCACCACCATTATTGTGATTGGCATTATGCAAGCCATTATTATTGTGGGGGTCTGGCTTAGAACCCATTAATATTGAGGAAATCTCCTGACGAAACGACTCAATCCTGCAGAATTACGTCAATTTCCTGACGGTGAATTGCCTGAAGAACTACTCGCCCAATATCCAGCCATCAAAGTGGTCATATTTGATCGATTTACGCCCTATGCAGACTTAGGATTGAAGGACTCTGCGCTTAGTGAAAAAGAAATCCCTTCCCGATTTTTATTTATTCTGGGAAGCTGTATTATCCTCATTTCCGTTATCCTTGTTGCGGGTCTTCTGGGGTCAACTGATAATCAACTTATGACAGTCTTTGCGCAATTTATGGGTGGTTTGGGTTTGTTGGTTGGCATATTCATCGTTGCCGCAAGTTTAGCGGATTAGATTGAGCACAAGAGAGTTTTCAGTATGCCAAAACAACTTGATCCTGAAGATTTACGTCAATATACGGATGGCGAACTGCCCGCCGAAATTTTGGCCGAATATCCAGTTGCTAAACAATATCACTTAGAAGCACCTGATTTTAGCCAGCCAGTACAAAGAACAGTTTCACGCGAAGCCCGCCGCCGCGACCGTCAACAACGATTGATCAAAACGTTCACATTTTTCTTCTGGTTGAGTATTGTTTATGCGGGTGGCTATGTATTGCTACCCCTGTACTTTAAAAATATTACATGTGGTGTTTTCTATGTACTAGCTGTTATTGTCATTATTTTGGATGCGCTATCCGTTTATCCGACTGAACGCAGTGAAATATTATACAAAGAACCCGCTATCATATTGCCAGAAGACTGGTCCAGCGATTCAACTTCCAATCACTCTAATCATCCATATTAAAAGTGGAAATTTGAAAATCGACGCTCCGAACAACGCAAAACATGCTGGGTATGCCGTGACCTGCATGGTATAGTTGTAGGCTGAGTTTGAAGGAAATTATTATGGGAGTGAAATAATGTCTACATCTAGACACAAACTATTGTTTTTCATTTTGATTCTTGGCGTGATAATGGGTGGTTTTGCCCACCAGCCAACCCCGACCACCCAAGCGCAAGAAGATCCCGAATTTGGTTCGGAATGGTTTAGCGACAGCGTTCTCTATGAAGTTTTTGTGCGCAGTTTCCGGGATAGTGATGGTGATGGCATTGGCGATTTACGCGGAGTAATTGATGGTCTTGATCATATTCAAAGCCTTGGCGCAGACACCATCTGGTTGATGCCCATTAACCCGACCACAACCTATCATGGGTATGATGTAGTCGATTACTATGGCATTAATCCGGATTATGGCACCATGCAAGATATGGAAGACCTCATTGCCGCAGTTCATGAACGTGGCATGTATATCATCATCGATTATGTTGCGAATCACAGTTCTAATGAGAATCCGCTTTTCCTGGATGCTTTCGGTAATCCCGATTCTGAATACACCAATTTCTATAGCTGGACGAACGACGCCCACACCGAATATCGGACTTTCTACGGTGAACAACATATGCCCCAGTTAAATTATGGCTATCCACCCACCCGCCAATACATGGTCGATGTGGCTACCTATTGGCTCGACCCCAATGGCGATGGCGACACCTCCGATGGCGTCGATGGTTTGCGTTGTGATGTAGCAACTGGTCCCCCGATTTCTTTCTGGCGTGAAGTCCGCAAGGCCATGCTCGAAGTGAATCCCGATTCGCTGTTATTGGCTGAGGCGTGGTTGCGTAGTGGCACCGAATTGCAACCCTTCTTAGTGGGCGACTCCTTTAATGCCGTGTTTGACTTCCCGGCTCTCCATGCCTTGATTGGGGATAACAACCGCAATGGTGACGGCAATGTGAGTGGGGGTTCCATGCAATTTGCCGAAGGTATTCTCAAAGGCAGTACGCTCTTATTCCCCGAAGGTTCCCATGTAGTGCGCTTCATCAGCAATCATGACACCAATCGTTTCATGAGCGAAGTTGAAGGGGATTGGGATCGCGCGAAAGCTGGTGCCGTGTGGCTTTATACTGTTCCCGGTACGCCGATGATTTATTATGGTGAAGAAATTGGTATGTTCGGCACCAAAGGCGACAGTGGCTATTACGATGAATATCGCCGCGAACCGCTCGATTGGTACACCCGAAGTCGGGGTGAAGGCATGACGACGTGGTTCCGCTATGGCGACCGCAATAATATTTCGCGGGATGGCATTAGCGTTGAAGAAGAATCGGGTGATCCAAATTCACTCCTGACTCTCTATCAAGAATTGGGCGCTTTCCGCCAAGCAACACCCGCCTTGCGTGAGGGCGCTATTGATACCCTTGATTTCACCCCAAGTGGTGCAAATCTATATGGCATTATCCGTGGCGATTTTGATGGTGACTTCGTTTTAGTGATCATCAACCTCTCTGATGAAACCGTGGAAACAACGCTCGTGCAAGACAATTTACCATTTGATGATTTCAATAGTCTAAATGCCGCCTTTGGCCATGCCTATTCAACCGATGGTCTCAATATCACCCTCGAACCCGCCGGTTATGTGATTTTCACCAATTAAGCTAACCTGCATAAACTGACTATGTGAGCCGTGTAAATGATTTGCACGGCTTTTTTATTGATAGGCTTGTGTCAAAAATAGCTCATATGGGACATATAAAATCTACCGCCGCTTGGCCTACTATAGAATTCCAGTCAATGAGCAAGGATGTTAGGCCATGAGCGAAACACGGTATATCACTCAAACTGGGGTTGAAGTGAACCCTGAATTTTTCACCTATAGCGGCGAAACCAAAATGTTCAAACCGTTGTACGTGGAACACACTTATCCTCTTGAGGATGACCTCTTTCAGAACAGAACAAAACCTGATGAGATGATGATTGTCGTCACTTTGCCTGATCAGACTGTCTTAGCGATTAAGCAACTCCACATGGGTTTTCACCATATAGCCCAAGGTATTGATTCCAATGGTGAGCCGTGGATGGTCATGTTTTGAGCGCCATGTAATACGGGAGCCAGTGTGGTTCCAACGGTTGAAGGTAAAATCCACCATTTTCGGGCAGTTGGTCTCTATAATGGTTTAGCAATTATTGGTGATGCTGAAAGCGGCACCTATTGGGATCATATCACCGGCGAAGCAATCCACGGCACCCATCGCGGTAAAACTTTGCAATTCCGTGAGCCGCTCCAATATATGACGGCTGTCCAGGTTCTCGAAAATTACCCACTTGCCGAAACAGTGCAAGAAGTTGGTCTGCGCATGCGCTTACTCGATCCATTATTGCGCCGCATGTTAGGCCAAAAGGGGCAATTGATTCCACCATTCATAAAATCAATGGAACATGAGGATGAACGCCGCCCGCGCTTAGAAATGGGTGTTGGTTTGTGGTCAACTGCTAAAGATGCCATCTATTTCCCGATGACCACACTCAAAAAGCAAGGTTTTGTGTGGATGGCATTAGGTGGACGCTGTGTTTTGATTTATCTTGACCCAGTCTCACACTCACCAGATGCCATCTACCTCGACACGCAACCCACCGGCTGGGCTGGTGATAAATTGCTCTTGGCCAATGGTCAGTGGATTGAAAACAAACTGCTGTTTAATGTCAATAATCGGGTACAAAAAGTTGAACGTCCCCGTTATCTGTTGACCCGTTGGTACGGATTTGCCCTGACATTCCCCAACTGCCAGATTTGGGATAATTAGGCTAAAAGGCGACAATTTTTTTGCCGCCTTTTTCATCCATCAAATGGCGTGCAAACTTGTGTTGTCATGTCGAGAGATAATCTAAACCACAAAAAAACGCGTATATCAGAGATAGCTGAATTTTACTGAGCATACTCAATTTTCAGGGAGAGAATCACGTATGGAAAAGAATGCTAGTCAAATTATGAACGAAGCCGTCGCTTTTGGCTTTACCGTTTCTAGTCGCGGTGAAGCCGCCAAAATGATTGGTGGGGTAGTTGGTGCGGCAATGAGCGGCCAGAAAAAAGGAGTCAGCACACCGGCTAATCAGAAAGGGCCGATGTTTATTGCTCTGGGTGAATCTCATCTTGCGTTTTTCTCCATTAAACGCGGTTTCTTCAAAAACTCGGTCAAGGATTTACTCGCCAAACATCCGCACAGTGATATTCAAAGCATTGAGCTCCACAAAGGGACGATTCCCAAGCTCGATGTTATTTTGACGGATGGGACATGCTATGGTTTTGAAATGGGTAAAATCTACTTCAAACAAGCCAAGAAGTTGAAAGAGACACTCGGCAAATAAAACACACGGCGTCATTTGAATGGCTAGATAATCATCTGCGCGTTATAGTTAACATACAAAACTCGCCCGTCTCAATTGAGGCGGGTTTCTCGT
>JBNLCD010000055.1:0-16050 GCA_050303635.1 Anaerolineae bacterium | reverse complement strand
TATCGCGAATTTTTTTACAAACGAAGTGCGTGGTACACCGTCCGACGAACCCGGTTATATCAATGGCATTAAAATTTATGGGCATTTGGATTATGGCCGCACATCGCCCTCGCTAGGCTGGCGATTTACAGATGCGTGGTTATCCATTGCCGGTGTTGGTGATGTAGGATTACCTAATGGTTTACCGGTTGATGAATGGGGCATTCGGGTTGAAGATGGTATTCCAGTCGGTGCATCAGTGACTCGCGGCGGAGCGGCAAATGGTCCAGCGGCAGTCTATGCGTTGGAAACCTATATACGCTGGTTGAATTATTATGCTCCACCAGAAGCGCGCGAGTGGCGTTGGGTTGATGCAGGGCCCAAAGCATCGGATGGAAATATTGCTCAGAGTATTTTCCAATATACAACATGGCTGTCCGATCCTCGTTTTCACGATCCGAGTAGTCTGGTAACTGATGATAATGGATTGCCTTTGTGGCGGGTGGCCCCAACACCGCATGGGCGCTATTGGGATGAAGGCATGAAAGTTGGCTATCAAGATGCGGGAAGTTGGACGATTCCCGTCTCTGTGCGCGGAGCACGACGGGCAATGGCTTGGCTATGGGCACAATTTGCCATCTCAAAAACGGTGGGTGTTGATAAATTTATAGTCGGCGCTACGCCAGTTCGCAAATCGACGGTCTGCTCGGATTATCTTTCGCAACATATTCAGGAATACGGCGGATTAATTGAGTTTTATCGTTCCTCAGATTCTAGTAAATGGACAGATACGGGACTCAATGTACCAGATTATCCACGTTTGTCAGGCATCTGGTGGTTTAATATTGGACAGGCGATAGAAGGTAAAATAACGGCTCAGCAGGCAATGGATAATATTGCGAATGAAATGGATACGGCTATGGGACAGATGCATAGTGCCCATTTCTCACCCGTTTTAAATCCCCCACACCCTCCGGACTATTGGTTAAATCAACCGGGTGCCCCTAAAAGTGAACGACCTCCGGCTGAGCCACAGACAGTGCCTTATGATGAGTTAATCTTTCAATGGGAGCAGGAATGCAACTGATGAAAAATCTCACCCTTCCCCAAAATCTTAACAACATCGGAATTGGGACCAAGCTATTGCTTCCAGTTGTGGCCGTGTTGATTTTACTTATCATTGGACTGGCTGTATTAATTGGGGTTACCAGCCAAAATAACTTGACCAATACGAAGGTTTCTGAACTTGAACGTATGTCGAGTATTTTATCGAATAATGTTGATGAGATGAACGATAATGCCTCGATTATTGCCCAAAGTATGGAACAAAGTGAAAGAGTTACGCGTGAGATTACGCTAATTTCTAAGTTTGGTCCCTATTATGCCGATCCGGGCGAGTATGTAGATCCATATGAGATAGACACGACGCCGGTATCTATGGATAGCGCGGATCAAGTCTTTGCATTGCAAGCAAGTCTGAATCTTTTAACTCAACTTCAGGTTAGTTTACAAACCAATAATCTGGACAGTATTGCCTTTTATTTGACATCGCCATTTGATATTGTGCAGTCAGTCTATCCAACTTTGGCAGTTTGGATCGATCATGAACAAATTATCATCGGACAGTTCCCCGAAAAAGGTTCGACAAAGGGTGCTCAATTTCATCGAAACGCAACGTCTAATTTTCGTACGCCAAGCCAAGACTACTTTGATGTTAGTTCTGTATACTCACGTCCCCCCCATGAATTTTATGCAAATCTTGATTTTGAAATAGTCCAAAATCTGCAAGTTCCGATGTATCTCCAACATGATTTTCAGCCCAATGCGGTTACCACTTATGTATTCTATGAAGACAATATTCCTGTTCTGAGAACTTTATATCCGCTTAAAGTGCTATTGCCCCATCCTGAAACATGGGAAGAAACACTTGTGCAATCGGGTGTTCTAGTTATTGACCAACAATTAGATGCACAGGCGATTGCAGATTTTCGTATGTTGCTAGGGTTGGATTTGGGCTTTGCCAGAGGCAACGAGGTCCTTATTACCAGTCTACCGAGTGACGAACAACTTTCTTTCGAAAGTGACAAGCAACTCGTAACGATTCAGGGTGATGATTACTATTTCGCCCAAGAAGCCATTGAGCCGAACGAATATGGTCTAAGTGCCATTGTGTTTAGCCCTCAATCCGAAGTGCAAAAACTTATCAGTGATCTCCAAAACCAGATTCTTCTTATTTCAGCAATTATTGTCATTATTGGCAGTGTCGTAGTTTATTTCAGTATCGAACGCTTAGTCAGCCGTCCTCTAAATGTTCTAACAGATGGCGCCAAGGAAATTGAGAAGGGTGTTTTGGCTAGTCGTGTCGATATGCAACGCAAAGATGAGTTAGGCCAACTAGCGAGTGCTTTTAACACAATGGCGGCCCGTGTTGAGGAACTGATTGGCTCTCTTGAAGAGCGCGTAAATGCAAGAACCCGTGATTTAAAAGCGGCCGTTGATGTCTCGCGTGAAATTACCACTGTACTGGACCTTGATGCTTTGCTGTCAGAGGTTGTCAAATTAACAGCCGAAACCTATCAACTTTATGCCGTTGCGGTTCTTTTACCTGATGACGGTGGTAAAAATTTACGTCTCTACGCAAGCATTGATTGGACTGGTAACTCATTTGCGAATGCGAGTGCGCTCCAGATTCCGATCAACTCCCATACCAGTGTGATTGCGAATGCGGCACGAACACATGAGTCCATTGTTGTTAATGATATTAACCCTGCCCAGAATCATACATTTGGCAATGGCTTATCCAATACTCGCTCAGAATTGGCGATCCCAATGATGCTTGGTAATAAGTTCCTAGGGATTTTTGATGTTCAGTCAAAATATGAAAACAGTTTTGGGGAAGAAGAAATAACAGCTCTCCAGATTTTAGCCAAACAAACAGCTATTGCGGTTCGGAATGCTCAATTGTTTAAAGAAGTTCGTCTGGCGCGTGAACAGGCCGAACAAGCAAATCAGGTTAAATCAGCATTTTTGGCCAGTGTTTCACATGAGCTACGGACACCGCTCAATTCTATTATCAACTTTACTGAATTTGTGCGGCACGGAATGATGGGACCAGTCAATGAAGAACAGGCCAAAACACTCGGTGAAGTCGTGACCTCGAGTCAGCATTTACTCAATTTAATCAATGATGTACTCGATATTTCAAAGATAGAATCCGGCTCTTTGTCGTTATATATTGAAGATGATATCGATCTGCATGGTTGTCTGGTTAACGCCATCTCAACCGCACATGGTTTCGTCAAAGATAAACCGATTGCAATTATCGAAAAAATTGAAGATGATCTGCCACCCATTCAAGCAGATAGCCAGCGGGTTCTGCAAATCTTACTCAATGTCGTCTCCAATGCCTGCAAATTTACGGAAAAAGGTACCGTTACCATAGTTGCGAAGCAACAACGACAAAATGTCCTCATTAGTGTTGAGGATACGGGGCATGGTATCGCCGAAAAAGATGCGCCATTGGTCTTTGAAGCGTTTAAGCAAACTGAAACAGGTATGCGTACCAGAGTAGGAACCGGACTTGGCATGTCGATCTCGAAGGTTTTAGCCGAAGCACATGGTGGGCGTTTGTGGTTCGAAAGTGTCGTAGGCGAAGGTACCACGTTTTTTGTGTTGTTGCCTATAAAATCTCCTGATTGGGTTAAGGCAACATATGATCAACAAAAGCAGGAGACTAAACAAGATGTCAACTAAAACATTACTGTATGTAGAAGACGATCCGGGCAGTTGTAAAGTTATTCGAATGTTGATGGACCGTGTTGAAGAGCCTATCGAACTCATTATTTATGAAGATAGCACCGATTTTCTTGAGCGTGTTCAGTCACTTCCATCTGCCCCTGATGCTTTTTTTCTCGATATTCATGTTTTGCCCCATGATGGTTTCGAAATGCTTGAGATGTTACGCAGTCATCCTCAATATGCACAAAAGACAGTCATTGCACTCACGGCCAGTGTAATGAATGAAGAAATCAATAGGCTCAAGCAAGCGGGTTTTGATGGCGTTTTAGCCAAGCCACTAAATTTCTATACCTTTCCTGAAACCTTAAGCCGTATTCTAGCTGGTGAAAAAATTTGGAATGTTAAGCGCTAAATTTCAATAAATTTCCTCGTAAATTAACTACTTCAAGTGCGTTCCCCTAACTTTTAGTACAGGGTTAGGGTGGGTCCCCCTCTACCAATAGATAGCTGTCAGATGGCTTTTAGAAACCATATAATGAAGACAGATAGATTAAGATATCCAGTTTACTAAGTACTTGACCTTGTATATCACCGACAAAGAAATCGACTGAATAGCTATGTATTTACAAGATAAACGTATTTTTCTCGTCGAAGACAATAGCGGTAATCAAGCCATTACCAAAACTTTGCTGGAATCGCACGGGGCGATAGTGGCTACCCAACTGACTGGTCATGATGTCATTTCCCATTTGCAGAATTTTACTCCCGTCGACTTAATCATTCTTGATCTTATCTTGCCAAGTGGCGCAACCGGCTACGATGTTTTCGTAGCAATCCGTAATGAAGGTAATTTCAACGAAGTTCCGATCATTGCAATGTCAGTCGCCGATCGATCTAAGGTTGTACCAGAAGCTAAACAGCGTGGTTTCGCGGGTTTTATTAGCAAACCAATTGATTTTCGAAAATTTCCGGAACAAATTGCCCAAATTATTGCAGGTGAAAATCTTTGGTAGGTGATGCAACCCCAAAAAATTATTGCAGGAGATGGTTATGGAAAGATTAGAACTTAAAGATATTTCAAAAAAATCACATGGCTACAACACATTACAAAATCTTGAACTGACGATAGAAGCCAATTCTTTTGTAGCTATTGTAGCTCCGACTGGAACTGGTAAGACAACATTATTGCGGGTCATAGGCGGCATTGACAAGCCAGATTCGGGAAGAATTTTCGTTGATGGCAAAGATGTCACACGGATGCATGTCCGTAAGAGAAATATAGCTGTTGTTTACCAACAGTTCGTCAACTATCCGTCCTTTACTGTTTTTCAAAATATCGCATCACCGTTACGCGTTAGTGGCAAACTTTCTCGCAAAGAAATTGATGCCAAGGTTCGTCTAATGGCGGAAAAACTCGATATCAGCGACCTGCTCAAACGCTTACCACAAGAGTTAAGCGGGGGGCAACAACAGCGGGTAGCCATTGCGCGGGCGCTCATTAAAGATGCCAAACTCATTCTTTTGGATGAGCCGTTAGGTAATCTCGACTATAAACTGCGGGAAGATTTGCGGATTGATCTGAAAAATTTGGCGGCAGAACGTGACGCTATTTTTATCTATGCGACGCCGGAACCCATTGATGCGCTGATGATGTCCTCGCATACAGCCATTTTGGATGCAGGCCAAATCATTCAGTATGGATTGACTGAAGAAGTCTATAAAAAGCCCAACCACATGAAATCGGGGAAATATTTTAGTGATCCACCCATGAATTTCTTTCCCTGTGTCGTACAAGATGATCTCGCGACAGTGCATGATGATTTTGCAATCCCGTTGCATGAAATGGATATCAATCTTCCCTCTGGAAGTTATCTGCTGGGGATTCGACCTCATCATATTACCGTTTCAGATGGTCAAGATAGCGGTGTTCATTTGAATTCAATTGTACAACTGGCGGAAATTGTGGGCTCAGATACCACTATCCACCTGTCACACGAGGATCTAAATTTCATCGCACTCACTCAGGAATATCGGCGGTATAAGCTTTTTGAGCCTGTGGTTGCGTCTTTTGATCCACGTCAGATTCACATCTTCGACGTCAATACCAATCAACTTATTGTTAGTGCAGCAGAGGTCAGATAAAGATGGCAGTTATTGAATTAGTCAATGTGTCTCACTCTTACGAGGCCGGGAAATTCGCCGTTCAAGATATTAATTTACGTTGGGAACACAGTTCTTCAAATGCACTGCTGGGACCCTCTGGTTGTGGAAAAACGACGCTTTTGAAGATTATTTCTGGATTGATAAAACCAACGAAGGGCCGAGTCTTGCTAGATGGTCACGACGTTACACAACAATCGCCGGGACAAAGAAATATTGCGCAGGTCTTTCAATTTCCAGTGGTGTACGAAACGTTAAGTGTTTATGACAACCTTGCTTTTCCGTTACGCAATCGAGGCACGCCATCATCACTCATCAAAGAACGCGTTGAGGAAATTGCTGAGATTCTAGAATTGACGCCTATCTTGAGAAAAAACGCCAAACGCATGGGTGCCGCGGAAAAACAACTTATCTCATTAGGACGGGGCATTATCCGTGAAGATTTAGCTGGAATTTTACTGGATGAACCGCTAACGGTAATTGATACTCACCAGAAATGGCATTTACGCCGCAAACTCAAGCAACTTCGTGAACGCTTCGAAGTCACGATGATTTATGTAACACATGATCAACATGAAGCCTTAACCTTTGCGGATAGTGTTACGGTGATGAACATGGGCGAAGTCCTCCAAACAGCCAGCCCGCAAGATTTACACGGCGATCCCCAAACACCTTTTGTTGGTTATTTTATTGGTAGTCCGGGCATGAATTTGTTTCCTGCAAATATTAAGGATGGCGAACTGTGTGCAGAAGATTTCCATATGCCGTTCTCCCAGCCGATGCAGGACATCACTACAGATGACATAAGAATTGGAATACGTCCTGAATTTGTCGAAGTTTCCCCTACCGCTCAAACAGGCTGGATAGAAAGTCAGGTTGACCAAGTCTATTTAACGGGCAACTCTAAAATTTTGAGTTTAGCGGGAGCCGGCTTAGATTTTAAATCACGAGTTCATGAGACAAGCACTTATCAAGCAGGGGATACGGTGTGGGTGCAATTTCCAGAGGCGTGGACGAAAGTTTACGTCAATGGAAAAGCAATTGAACGAGAGGGAATATAAGATGATGAAGGAAAAAAGAAATAATTGGGCGTGGCTCCTTGTCTTACCCGCTTTATTATTAATGGCACTCAACGCATTTGTTCCATTTTTTACAGTAATTAACTATTCCGTCCAAGATATTTTTCCGGGATTTCCCCCAATTTATCTTGGCATAGAAAATTATCAGACAGTTCTTGACGATGAATTATTTCGGGGCGCATTCACTCGCCAACTACGCTTTTCAATGTTAATTCTTTCAATCGAAATTCCTCTGGGAATTGCGATTGCCTTGGCATTACCTAAAAAGGGTTGGCCAGCCACCTTGTCTTTAGTGGCTTTGGGTTTACCGTTACTGATCCCTTTCAATGTTGTCGGCATTATCTGGCGTGTGTTTACTCGACCAGATCTCGGCATTGTTCCTTTATTTTTCGATACATTTGGCTATAACTACGATGTCGCACTCACCCCGCGTGATGCCTATTGGACCGTCGTGGTTATGGATGTGTGGCACTGGACACCACTTGTTGTTCTACTGTGCTACGCTGGCCTGAATGCCATTCCAGACGCATATTTTCAGGCCGCCGAAATTGATGGGGCACCTTTTTGGCGGATCTTTCTATATGTCATTCTTCCCCGCTTACGCAGTGTGCTGACGATTGCTATCCTCCTTCGATTTATGGATTCATTTCGAATTTACACAGAAGTCTTTTTGCTCACAGGTGGGGGACCCGGCACGACCACAACATTCCTGAGTGATGTACTGGTACGCAAGGCGGTGGGTGGCTTTGAGTTCGGTTATGCCTCCGCGCTTTCCCTGATCTACTTCTTCGTGATTTTAGTGATTTCCTTTGTATTCTTCCTTGTCCTGACCAATGTAGGGGTGGGCAAAGATGATGAAACTGCCGTACTGGGAGGTGAATAATGCAACGTAAACCGGAATGGGTTACTTTCCTTTTACTCGTTTACTTTTTCTTTCTGGCCGCACCACTTTTGTGGATGTTGTCCATGTCATTTAAGACAAATACCGAGATTCTAACGACACGTTCGTTGGTACCCAAAGAATTTACGACGGCTAACTATGAAGAGATATTAACTGAGCCATTTTGGCGGGACAGTTTTCAGAATACGCTCACCTATGTAGGGATCAATGTCGTTTTAACCCTCTTGGTTGCCCTTCCGGCGGCCTATGCTTTCTCACGTTATAAATTTACCGGAGATAATCATTTATTCTTCTGGATGTTAACCAATCGAATGGCACCGAGTGCGGTATTCCTACTGCCGTACTTCCAGCTCTATTCCAATCTTGAGCTGTTCGATACGCCTTATGCGGTTGCCTTGGCACATACGCTATTTAGTATCCCGCTGGCGGTCTGGATTTTAGAGGGTTTTATCTCAGGTATTCCTAGCACAATTGATGAGACAGCCTATATTGATGGCTACAACTTCCCCACCTTTTTTATCAAGATTTTTATTCCGTTAATCCGTCCCGGAATTGGTGTGGCCGCTTTCTTTTCATTCCTATTTTCTTGGGTGGAACTCTTGATGGCCCGTACGCTAACCGGGGTCGAGTCGAAGCCGATTTCGGTTACTCTATCGCGTAGTCTGGGAGCCGAGGGCTGGGACTGGGGCGTCATCGCGGCGGCGGGTGTATTTATGGTTATTCCCGGTGCTATTTTGATTTATTTTGTTCGCAATTATCTTGCTAAGGGCTTTGCCCTAGGGAGAGTTTAAGATGTGGGATATTGAATGGATGCATTGGACGAAACCCACAACGTACATTTTCGTTGGGGTAATGGTGATGCTGAGTTTCATGACTATCTGGGATCTTGTTTCTCCCGGTGTTCGGCGTAAAGGGTTTCTGCCATTTGGTTTTACACGCGGAGACCGCCTATTTCTGAGTATCGTTATCTTCCTAGGAACGACACTCTATTGGTTAGCGTATTACCCGGACAAAAACTGGCACAATGCTTTCCCCGTTGCAGGAGTACTCATCCTAATTACGGTGATATGGGGCTGACATTTTAATCAGTTCGATGCAAAGGGTGGTCATCGTTTTGGAAGAACTAACCAACCCCTTACATCGCATACCTATCCCTAATTATATCGGATGTAGTCTCCAGTGACGAGAAAGACTTCGTCTACTGAGATTAGAGGAGGCTGCACATGGTTATTGCTACTTAGAACACCGCATAGCGTAGGAAAAAATTAGTTTCAAAATATGAGGAGAATTTTAAATGAAGTTTGCAAAACTTGTCGTTGCAGTGTTAATCATGACGCTCATCGTACCTGTTCTTGGATCCGTTAATGCGCAAGAAGACCCAATGGCCGCCGCTGAACGCTGGATTGATGAAGAATTTCAACTCAGTGCGATCTCACGGGACGAGCAAATTGCAGAGATGGAATGGTTTATCGAAGCTTGTGAACCTTATCGTGGCACGGAAATCCGGTCCGCGGCTGAAAATATCCGCACCCATGTTTATGAATCAGAAGTTCTTGCCAAGGCTTTTGAAGAAATCTGTGGCATCAAAGTAACGCATGACATCATTGGTGAAGGTGATGTGGTCGAACGTCTACAAACACAAATGAATTCCGGCGAAGTCATCTATCACATCTATGTGAACGATGCTGACTTGATTGGTACACATTTGCGTTTTGGGCAAGCATTGAATCTGACTGATTATATGGCTGGTGATGGTGCCGCCATCACGAATCCATATCTTGATCTCGATGACTGGTTGAATCTTGAATTTGGTCAAGACTACGATGGTAATCAACTTCAACTGCCTGACCAACAATTCGCTAATCTCTACTGGTTCCGTTACGATTGGTTTACTGATCCATACATTATGGCTCAATTTGAAGAAATCTACGGTTATCCATTGGGTGTACCAGTTAACTGGGCCGCCTATGATGATATCGGCAACTTCTTTACTAATGAAGTCCGTGGTACTGAAGATGATGAACCCGGTTATATCAATGGCGTAAAAGTCTACGGCCATATGGATTATGGTAAGAAGGACGTTTCCCTTGGCTGGCGTTTCACTGATGCATGGATGAGTATTGCCGGTGTTGGTGATGTAGGTCTACCGAACGGTATTCCAGTCGATGAATGGGGTATTCGCGTTGAAGATTGTCATCCTGCTGGTTCGTCTGTAACACGCGGTGGTGCCATCAATAGCCCGGCGGCTGTATATGCTCTTGAAACCTATATTGATTGGTTACATAACTATGCTCCACCCCAAGCGGCTTCAATCACTTGGAGTGAAGCAGGTCCAGTTCCGGCTGAGGGTTATGTTGCTCAACGTGTCTTCCAATACATCACCTGGTTATCTGCTCCTGAATTCCACGAACCCGGTAATCCGGTTGTTAATGATGACGGTAGCTTGAGATGGCGTGTTGCGCCAACTCCGCATGGTCGTTATTGGGACGAAGGTCAGAAAATTGGTTACCAAGATGCTGGTTCATGGACAATCTTGACGAATGTAGATGACCGTAGCCGCGATGCCGCCTGGTTGTGGGCACAATTTGCTTCATCCAAGACGGTTTCCCTCAAGAAATTCTTGGTGGGTGGTACGCCTGTGCGTAAGTCCACTATCAATAGTGACTATCTGACCGAACACTCCGCAGAATTTGGTGGGTTGGTCGAATTCTATCGCTCTCCTGTTGAAAACCAATGGACCGATTCTGGCCCGAATGTACCTGACTATCCGCGTTTAGCTCCACTCTGGTGGGAAAATATTGCTTCGGCAATTACCGGTGAAGTCTCAGCACAGGAAGCTTTAGATAACTTGGCTGAACAACAAGATGCAGTTATGGCTCGTTTAGAACGTGTCAATATGCCCGTTTGTGGTCCAATACTTAATGATGAACGGGATGCTCAATACTGGCTCGATCAACCGGGTTCTCCCAAACCGGAACGTCCGGAAGAAGATCCTGTGACAGTTCCATATGAAGTTTTACTCGACCAATGGGTAAATGCCGGAGAATAAACTCCTTAGTATGTGAGGCGATAAATATCCACACTTTATCGCCTTAATCCAAACCCGTTGGCTATCTTGAATGTCTATGGGGTGACAACCAAGTAACAGCCAACGGGTTTATTACATATGCGGAAAATGGTAGAGAATACGGCAAGCATTACTTATATTTCACCAACAAAGCATTTGAGATCTATCTAATTAAATATCTTAATTTATGTTTTATTGAGCAGTTGAATCTACTTAGTTATCAACTATTCCGTTTTCAAATAGCTATTCTTCCTTAAGATATGGGGTTATGGGGAGGTTTACGAAAGTGAATCTCTCCATTTTATTACGTAGTAAATGGATACCTACCTATCAATTGAATCAATCACACAGGTACATTACTGTACTCCTGTTGATGTGAAATGCACAAAGCATCTACAAAATTTGTACTTAGAAACAAAAAAATAACTGATAGTTCAGTCCTTTTTAATTGCCCCCACGAGGTCTCGAATACCTATCTTTTCCACAGGATTTGACTCGATTGGAGCAGATTATTCACCACTTAGAAAACGCCGTCAATATGTCTACTTACTTCAATAGTCTAGCGTATCCCGTGATATCTCAATGGGTGATATAAATCGACGAAATGCCCAAATCTTGGCATCCTATAAAGATGGTGTCTCGATTACGACCATTGTTAATCAATTTGGATTATCGCCTCAACGAATTTATCAAATTATTCAAGATTAAAAGACGCTTTTAATAGATCCCTTTTAATCGTGAATCAGTAAAACGGTCTTCAATATAAAATTTCATCAGCCAAAATTTGCCACGTTACAAAACTGTAACCGCATTGTAACCCGCCTGTAACTTCATTCTTTTATCTTCAAAATAGTGTGTTTTCATATTAGATAAAGAGGATGGTTATGCGACCCCAAATATTTTTACGGCGGTTAAGCGTTGTTATATTCATTACGGCACTCGTTCTGCCCATGACCTTCATAGCGAAGTCTCCTGTTTCAGCATCCCAAAATGAACGCGCCATCAGTGTCAGCTTGCCTAGCTTTTGGCAAGATGCGATGGATATAGATACGATTATTGCTGAATTTGAAGCACAATATGGTGTACGGGTAGAAGTCCGTTATCAAGAGGGTTTCAATATTGGCGGTGGTTCAGCCGCCGATGCTAGTTTGGCGCTCGAAGATGCGGCAGATTTAGCCAGTTCAGCGGATGTTATTTATGTAGACAATTCGAGCTTAAGTTTAGTAGGGACCCGCGCTGGTTATTTTCTTGATTTATCGCCCCTCGTCAACAGCGACACGACCCTCAACCCCGATGATTTTTATGCCAATATCTGGGAATCGTTCCAATGGAATAATGGTATTTGGGCATTACCGATTTCGGCCAATACATGGATGGTTACATATACGCCCGAAACATTTGATAATGCAGGCATGGCTTATCCCAACGGAAGTTGGACGCTGAGCGATTATCTGATGGCGGCTGAACAACTCACAGAATATGACGAAAACGGCGATGTGAGTGTGCCCGGTTTGTCCGCTGGTTTTGGCGGAAGTGACCTTAGTTGGCTTTTCCGCACCAGTTTAGGCTATGGCTTTTATGACTCGAATAGTGTCCCTGAACAACCCGCGCTCGAAGATTCAGCGATTGCCAGTTTATTGGATTGGTGGCTTGAGCTTGAAAATGACGGCGTGATTGCCAGCGGCTTCGGTGATAGTTTCGATTCGGTGCCGATTCGTTTTGGTAACTCATTTATCGGCGGACGCGGTGGTCCCTTTGGTCAAGATGAAGTTGTGACTGAGAATGTCTTGTTACCTGGTGGCGTGGCCGGTTTAGAAGTCCAAGGTTTAGCTGTCAGTGCGGGGACTGCTTATCCTGACTTGGCTTATGAATTGGCCAAATATCTCAGCTTACAACCCGAAATCGGCAATAATTTCTTTGGTGAAGTCCCCGCGCGCATGAGTTTACAAGATACGACCACAACCAGTGATGATGGTGGCCCCGGCGGCGGTCCCAATGGGGGCGGTCCGGGTGGCGGACGTTTTTCGTTCAATAACGTCTCCGAAACCGTGCAAGCCCTGATTGACAATCAATTGGTTGATACCTTGCCCGCTAGTGAAATCCGCTACAGTGATTATTTGGTCTTGGCGCTCAACACCATGCGCACCGATGGCGTGGATGGCTTGACGGCTTTGCAAACTGCGCAAGCGCAAGCGGTGGATGATTTGCAAGCCGCCGAAACCGCTACCGTCGTGATCAATATTCCATTACCCGAATCCCAACAATCGATTGGTTCTGGCCAAATTGAGCTCAAAGTTGGCGTGAGTTTGGCGGGTGGCGGCGGTGTGATTCGCGGCGGCAATGGCAGTTTGGCCAATGAAGAAGTTTGGAACAGCCTCAATGATAGTTTCACCGCCAATAACAGCGATGTGGCCTATGTCACCGTCGAACAAGTACGCGGTGCAGGCAATAATATTACGGAACTAGTCGGTGAATACGACTGCTTTATCACCGCTAGCAATTTGGTGCCGGACAATGATCTCTCGGATCTGCTTAATATCGACCCCTTCCTGGATGCGGACCCCAATTTTAACCGGAACGATTTGGTCGGCACAACCTTAAGTCAAGTCCAACGGGACAATCTCACATGGGCGTATCCGATTGTTATTAGCCCGCAACTTTTGCGCTACGACGCTAATCTCTTCAATCAATACGGTTTAAGCTTGCCGACTGAAGGTTGGACGATTGATCAATTTATCGATGCGCTCATTATGTTGGATGGGGCAATTGAAGCGGATGCTATTCCGTATTCGCCCAATGACCCCACGGGTAGTTATATCCTCAAGTTGATTGCGTCAGCCGGTGGTTTGCCGATTGATTATCGGACCGACCCGCCCACGATCAATTTCAGTGATCCAGCCACGGTTGAAGCGATTCGTCAGATTCTAGATTTGGCCAAAGACGGGTATATCGATTATAGCCAACTCAGCGGCCAAGGTGGATTTGGTGGTGCGTTCTTTGACCTCAACGCATTGCCGCCTATTTCTGGAAATATTAGTTTTGGTATCGATTTGAGTGATGTTTTTGATCAATCGGGTACCCAAGTGACCTTATATCCCAATGGCTCACAGTATGGCGTGATTTCTTACGATATCACCGCCGGTTATATCAGTGCGACCGCGCAAAACCCCGATGCCTGTTATCGCTATCTGAGTGAAGTGGCCCAAACGCCACAATTGTTCAGTGGTGTACCCGCCAGTCGGACACTGGCCGCCGACCCCGATATTGCCAGTCAACTCGCACCGGGCATGGCCGATTTAGCACCGGAAATTGACCGTCTCATGCTTGATTCCAACACCATTACCTTCCCGGTTTCATTTGGGCGCGGTGGTTTGCAAGTCACCTATTGGCTCTATCAAGCCTTTGATAATTATGTCCTCAATGATGCTGATCTGGAAACTGAATTAGCTGATTCGGAATACATCACCACCGATTATCTGGCGTGTACGAGCGCAATTGATACCAGTGAGGGTGGTTTTGAAGTCTTCCAACAGTACAACGAGTGTGCGACGTTGGTTGACCCCGATTTCTCAAATTAGACGTCCTCTCCAAGTTTGGCATGGTGAGCCTCTCTTCCACTGGAATACAGGGAGGGTGGGAAGAGGTTCACCATTTTACTTGAATAATCTGATTTTTGATTAAGCAGGCCGACGGACAGCATATATGTAGTTTAAGAATTAAATATGGGTTATGGGAACAGCGGGTGAGGCATGCCTTACCCCTACAAACTATGTTCATAACGCCATAAATGTGTAGGGGCGACCCATGGGTCGCCCGTGATTATAACCCACATTATTTTGAAACACATTATGCTGTCCGCCATCGATTGTTAGGTGAAACGGGGGAAATTCATGTCTCCCCCTACAAATTTATTGTGTGGTGATAGCCCTAGGATTTAGCATGTTTCATTGGTTTAACTATTTGCTCATTGCCATTGAGCGTATACGCCTACACTGGATATTGGTTTTCTGGACTCTGGTTGGCTTAACCACCGCCGCCACGCTCAGCATGAGTTTGTTGCTATACGTGGATGCCGTGAATACCAATGTCTTACGCGATGAATTAGACGCAGAACCTTATGCATTTCGTCTGCGTTATGTGGGAGCGTGGGAAGGCAATATCGAGCAAGCAGATGTGGATAATACCACGGCGGCGATTGATGCCAATTTAATTGATGTCCTAGCGTTATCCGTCGCCCAAGATATGCGCTATGTCAGCTTGGGACGTTGGACCGTGCGCGACGAGCAAGGTGGCTTGGGTTCATTTATTGTCGCGGGGCTGGATGGCTTTGACGATAAAGTTGAACTCGTCCAAGGCGAATGGTACACCGAAGCCACAACCGAAGATGGTATTTATCCAGTGATGATCTCCGAAAATTATATGTTCACCACAGGTGTGCAAGTTGGTGATCAAATTACGGTCACGCGTGCCGGCGGCCAAAGCTTAACACTCGAAATCGTAGGTTTGTGGCGTTCCATTATCGAAGATGATACCTCATGGGTGTTACCGGCCCGTTTCTTTGACGAGGTGTTGCTCTTACCGATGGACTTGATTTGGGAAGTTAGCGCCAATCAAGAAGACCCGATTGAAGAAGTGGATTGGCAAATTATTTTTGATGGCACCGATGTCCGCGCCAATGATGTGGCCCGTTTGGAGCCAGCGATTCGGGATGCAGAGCGCAAACTCAGTCAAACATTACCCGGTTTGCGCATGGATATCTCGCCATTATCCAATATGGAGAAATTCAATGCGGAGGTCGAACGCCTCACGCGTCAACTCGTCATCGTGATTTTGCCCGTGGCCGGATTAATTCTCTATTTTATTGTCATGATTGCCGGGATGTTGGTCAATCGCCAGCAAAATGCAGACTTATTGCTCAATAGTCGGGGCATGAGTCGCTTAAAACTGCTTGAAGTGCATAGTCTCATCTGGGGATTGTGTGGGAGTATCGCTTTTGGCATCGGGTTAGTTTTATCACCGCCGTTGGTTGAATTTATTGGTCAAACGACGACCTTTATGCAATTCGATAACACCACGGCTAGTTTGCCGATTAAATTTAATCAGGATGTTTTGGCGATTGGTTTAGG
>JBNLCD010000054.1:0-16183 GCA_050303635.1 Anaerolineae bacterium | reverse complement strand
GAGCAGGCCACTGGGATAAGAACACGGTAGGCTGAAGCCGTACCGCTAGCTTAAAAACAAGCATGCTGAAGCAAGCTGGGCGGTTTCCCCCACTGACTTGCGTTCCCTGTCGCCTTGCGGGGTTTGAAACCCATTTATAGGGTGATGATTTTTAGCCCCGAATTTATTCGAGGGCGGCTGTCGGGCTAGAAGCATTGTCCCCAAAATGTGAGAAAGCCCTATTTGCGAGCAAACATTAAAAACCTACCCTGATGAGGGGCAGGGTTATCACCCCCATTTGAGTGTTTACAATTGATAGAAAATCCTTATCTGAACAATATTGGATTCATGGTAATCGTCATTGAAAACGGGAAATAAATGAGGCTACGACATGCCGTAGCCTTGGCCCAATCTTATTCTCAATTATTTAAACATCCCCTACCCAAAACATTCATTAAAAATTACAACGCCAAGAAAGAATAGGTTAGGATGGGTTGTCTAAGGATAATGTGAATGCACCCGCACAATAAGTTTAATGTTTATTTGAATATTTATTGAAATTATTGACGAGTGACAGCTTTCTCGATACACTTGAAGGTAATTCGAAATTTAGACACACAATAAGGCTAAAATCTTATGACTATTCTTGATCAAGAACAACAAGTAACAACAACTGAAACCGATGTGGTAACAGTGACGCCCTCAGCGGCCATTAAAATCACTGAACTCTTAAACGAACGTGGCATTGAAGAACATGCCCTCCGCGTTTTTGTTGCCGGTGGTGGTTGCTCAGGCTTGCAATATGGCATGGCCTTTGAAACCGATGTACAAGAATACGACGTCGTGATGAATATGGACGGCGGTGGCCGCATTGTTGTTGACCCCACCAGTCTCATGTATGTCCGGGGTGCCACCATCGACTTCGTTGATAGCTTGATGGGTGCGGGCTTCCGTATTGATAATCCCAACGCCGTTTCAAGCTGTGGTTGCGGTTCTTCATTCCGCACGGCTGACCACGAAGCTGGTGAACATGCCCACGGTGATGGTTGTGCAAGCGGAACCTGCGGTTGCTAATTTAGCAATCTAAAATCAGGACTTTACAACCTCGTTTCAATTTGGAACGAGGTTTTTTAATTTCTATGATGACGTCGATATTCGCCTGGACGCACCTCAAAATATTGCTTGAAGGCGTTACTAAAAGCCGCTTCCGATTCGTAACCGACAGATTCCGCAATAAGCATAAGCGCTTCGTCGGTGGTTCGTAAATATTGGGCCGCCTTTTGCATGCGTACCGCTGTGAGATATTGATAGGGTGACATGCCCACCAACGTGCCAAAATGTTTAGAAAATGCAGAACGCGACATGCCCACTTCTTGTCCTAACTCCGCCACTGACCATGCCGTGGCTGGCTGACTATGAATCAAACTCAAGGCTTGGCTTATCTGGGGATCGCCGAGGGCGGCCAAAAACGGTGTTTGCGTGTCCGTTGAATTAATATAAGCACGAATAACTTGAATAAAAATAATTTCCGCGAGACGATCAATAATAGCCAGTGCCCCTGTTTGCTCAGTTGAGGCTTCGTGTGCAATAAAACCGAGCGTGCTATCGAGCCATTGAGAATTATAGCTTTCATTGCCTTTCACTTGCAAAACAGGCGGCAAATTATCGAGCAATGGATTAAATGTTTCGCTATCGAATGCAAATTCACCACAGACTAAACTACACCCCATACCACCCCCACCATAAATGAGCGGACCAGTCCCCGTATAGTCAACTTCAGCCAGAACGTCATCCAACGGATAAGAAGGTGTATCGGGACTATCCATAATATGGTGACCTGCGCCGTGCGGGATCACCATCAAATCTCCATTCGCCATTGGAATAGACTCAGCTTGACCTGCTACTTTTAACCAACCACTACCCCGAATCACAATATGAAAGCGTGCCACATTTGGTTCATACGGAACATAAACTCCCCACGGCGACGTGAGTTCTGTCCGAAAATATAAATGCCCTTGTAAGCGTAGTGATGTGAGGATATCTGTTAATACGTCCATTTTTTAATCACCTCGAAAGACGATTCAGTATAGATCTTGGACTTTGAAATATTGTTCGTCCACAAACTTGATGATACTGTAGCAAATACAGTCGACTGATGCAATCTTTTTAGTCCAACAATTACAAAGGATCATGAAATGGCTGAAGTAAAACAGCAACCGATTTTGTCGCTCCCCGATCAGGATACCAATATTGGTTTTCCGGGGACTGATATTTTTCATCGTGCCCAAAGTGGTGCCACGGCAAGCGTCTTTTCCGCCGTTGAACTAGTTACCGCGCCGGGGCAAGGCGTTATGGTGCATGTGCATGACCACGAAGATGAATTGGTCTATGTTGTTGAAGGCGAAATCGAAGTCACATTAGGTAACAATACGATGATAGCCACAACTGGCGTTTTGGCTTTGTTGCCACGCGGTATTCCGCATGGATTTACCAATATCGGGTCAACACCCAGTCGTGTGCTCGACGTGATTTTGCCGGGTCAGTTCGATAATTATTTTGTGGAACTCCACAATCTGTATGACGATGCTGGCAACGCCGATGAAGACAAGTTAAATAAACTCGCTGAAAAATATGGTATTCGCTATCTGTAGCGAGTACCTCAAGGGATAAGGAAATAGGATGAACATGAAAACACTAGGATTGGTTGTAAGTTTAGTGGTTCTGCTGGTATTGAGCAAATTACCCATCACCGCCGCGCAAAGTGATATGGCTACGCCGCAAGTTGTCGTTGCTGATCAACTCTCTTTAGATGGTTCAGTTGCGATTGACGCAATCTACAGTGATGGACCGGGTTTTATCGTTATCCATGCGGATAATGGTGAGGGATCTTTCGGGGAAGTTATTGGCTCCCAATCTATTAATACAGGTTGGAGCTACAATGTGACTGTGGCGATTGATACCCGTCGCACCACGCCGCAACTTTTCGCGATGCTCCACACCGATACAGGTGAACGCGGTGTTTATGAATTTGCGGGTGAAAATACACCGGACGGACCTGTTTTTGATAGTGATGGCAACATCATTACTCCGGCGTTCAACGTAGATGTTATCCGCGCCCATGATCAATTTGTCGAAGATAACACCGTTACGATCAGTACAGTTTCAAGTCAAGTTGATGGCTGGCTGGTTATCCATGCGGGTGATGCAACAAGCTTCGGTGAAGTTCTGGGTGCAACACAGGTGCAAGCGGGTACCACTCTCGATGTAGCCGTTGAATTAGAAGGCATGGTCAGCGATGTACTCTGGCCGATGCTTCATGTTAACACTGGTGATCTTGATTTGTACGAGTTTGCCGGTGAAGGCACTCCCGATGGCCCGGTTATTGTGGATGGCCAAGTGGCGACTCTACCCATTTGGACCGTACCTCATTTACGGGTCAATGAACAAGTGGTCAGCCACGCGGATAATTACGCAAGTATGATGGATAACACTTCAATCTATGTTGAATCGGTGCTTTCGGCTGATGAAGGCTGGGTCATTATTCACGCAGATAGCGATGGAACCTTTGGTGCAGTGGCGGGTATGGCACGGATTGCTCCCGGCCTCACTACCGATCTGGTTATTGAGTTGGATGCTAATGCTACCTCTGTCTTGTGGCCAATGCTTCACGAAAATACGGGGGATCTTGAATTGTATGAATTTGCCGGTGAAGGAACCCCTGATCTACCCGTGTTCGTTAATGATGAGGTTGTCACATTCCCCGTTATGACAGCTCCCTTTATTTCCCAGAGTGTGGTACTCGATGGAAATGTTTTGACTATCGACGCCGCCCAAATTGATGCGCATGGCTGGTTGATTATTCATGCGGATAATGATGGAAGTTTTGGTGAAGTGCTTGGTGTAGCACCATTAACAGAAGGTCTCAATACAACGATTACCATTCAACTCGATGATGTTAAAGTCGGTGATATCGTCTGGCCAATGCTCCACTATGATACGGGTGAACTTGGTCATTACGGCTTTGCCGGCGCAGATACGGAAGATGCGCCAGTGTTTGTGGGCGGCGAAATTGTCACTGCACCACTTACTGTGAATGGCATGGAATAATTGTAATTTACGACGAGGAAAACAAAGCTACAACATATTTGTTGTGGCTCTACAATCATCGAATCTCGTGTTGGGCTACGGTAATGAAATTTAACAATTAAATGAGGGTTATAGCCCTCACCCCCTGACCTCCTCGCCCAAGTGAAAAGATTAGGCGAGGGGGAACCTCGTTCCCCTAATAATACAGGCGAGTGAGGTGAATTTAAGACAAACTTGGGTTGAGCCTCCCCTCGCCTACAAGTCGCCCTGCGACTGCCCGTGGGAGAGGGGATTGGGGGTGAGGGTCATAGTATTTAGTTAATAACCATCTTCCTGTCTGTTTAATCCATGACTGGCCTGAAGATGTAATTATTTCGGACCAATATTGAGAGACTTTAAGGGGTAGTTTATCAAATTGTTTAAACGAGACCGCTGGATTATCTTATTCATTATTGCGCTATGGGTTTTATTCTTTTGGCGTATCTTTACTCCAAATCGCGTGGATCAACTGTCCTTAACCGAGGGCGATTTTTCAGATCAAATTGTCTCGTGGACCGCCTATAGTACGGAACGTTTGCAGGACGGCGAAATTCCGCTGTGGAATCCTTATGCGTTTGGCGGGGTTCCCTTTCAAGCTGACCCCCAAGCCGCTGTATTTTATCCCGGACGGCTCGTCACGATTGGCCTCCTCAGCCTTGATAGTGATGTGACGAATGGTGATGTTTATTTTGCACTTGAACTTGAAATGACCGTGCATGTCCTGATCACCATCTTATTGATGTATCTATTTTTGCGACAATTTACGGTGCCTATCGGGAGTTTGACGGGCGCGTTGGTCTGGGGCTATGGAGGCTATTTAACCAGTTATCCTCTCCTGCAATTGGCTATCCTTGAAACGGTGACGTGGCTTCCCTTGATTTTATGGGTGATTGATCGCGGGACGGCGGAAAAACAGCCGCGCTGGCAATGGCTGAGTTTGGCGGGGGTGCTTTTTGCGCTGAGTATTTTAGGTGGGCATCCGCAAAGCTTCTTATTGGTTGGTTATTTGAGCCTCTCCTATCTTGTGTATCGGCTGTGGGGCATCAATTGGCAGAAACTTATTTTGGCCCTAGCGGTCTTCGGTATTATCGCGCTTGGCTTAAGTGCATTTCAAGTTCTGCCGACGGTCGATTTCCAAGCCCAAACGACGCGCGCTAATATCGGGATTGATGAACGCGGGATGGGTTTTCAATGGCATGAATTGTTAACGATTCTTTTGCCGGATAACAACTATGTCGCCTGGAATCCGTTGTATTTTGGGATTATCACGCTCGTGTTGGTCGGCATTGCGCTCTTAGTCAAATCAGAGAAATATTGGGTGGGAGTCAGTTTTGTTAGTCTACTGTTGGTCTTTGGCCACAACACCGCACTCTATCAAGTTTTTTATCTGATTTTACCGGGATTTTCTTTTTTCCGGGGCCAAGAACGCAATATTTTGTTATTGGTTTTCGGGGTAGCGGTTTTAACGGCGCAAGGTACCCAAACCTTAATACAACATCAGTGGGAAGACTCTGAAAAGAAGCTATTGAATCGGATGATAATCGCTCTTATTGTGATCTGTCTGGTCTTCACCGTTGTTTTGACCTTGCAAAGCTTTGGTGACCCCAATAACGGAATCATCCGTCTCGCCATGCAAGCCTCGATATTTGCATTATTTGTGAGCACTCTCAGTTGGGTTGTTATCACGCAGGTTACGCGCGCCGAACGGGTGAACTATTGGCAATGGGCGGTTGTGG
The DNA here is from genome assembly GCA_050303635.1 of Anaerolineae bacterium. Classification (GTDB taxonomy): domain Bacteria; phylum Chloroflexota; class Anaerolineae; order Aggregatilineales; family J027; genus JAKEEQ01. The sequence continues at coordinate 10,343 of JBNLCD010000054.1, read as the reverse complement.
GTGTCCTGATTTTTGACCTCTTTAGCGTCAATATGAACAATCCTTTCAATTATGATTCTATTCCGGCCAAAGAACGTTTGCCGGAACCCGCTCATATTAGCATGGCCAAAGAGCATACATGGGCAGGACAAAAAGTTGATGCGTTCCGGGGCGTGAGGAGTGGCTATAGCACGCTCTATAATGAGCCCAATATTTGGGGCAATAATCCCCTAGAACTCGAAGGCACCAACTATATCCTCTGGAATGTACCCATTGAAAAGCGGTGGGAATTGCTCGGTGTCCAGATTGTTTATAGCGAATGGCCAGATATCCCCGCTGAAAATGAAAAAATCGGGGAGAGTGTCGATCAAGACGGTCACACCAATATTTTCCAGCTGAATAATCCACGCCCCTTTGGGTTGTTATATTACGATGTGCTTGTGGCTGATGGCGAAGATGAAGCTCGCACAGCCCTCAATTCGGACATCAATTTGCGCACAACGGTTGTGGTGGAAGACGATCTCTCTAAATCACTTAACACACCAGACGAAGCGGGACATATTGATTTGGTCGTATTTGACCCCGAATATATTGAACTCACCGCCTCGACATCTCAGCCAGCGGTGGCAAGTTTTACGTTGCCGTATGTGCGAGGCTGGCAAGCGACCGTTGATGGTGAATCCGTGGACACGTTCCGCACATATGGTGGTTTGACGGGAATTTACCTCGAAGCGGGTCAACATACCGTTGTGTTGCGTTATCTGCCGGATAGTTTTGTGTACGGCTTGGTGATTAGCGGCCTTACGCTGGTGGGTCTCGTTTTGGCGTTTATTTATGCGCGTGTGCAGAAGCGGACAGGGTCAACTGCCTAGGTCTGGCCAATGTGTTTGTTGCCAAGTGTAATTAAAAAATGAGGCCATCGCAGTCCATTGATACAACGCCATTTTTTAGCTATAGATTTTAATCCAACACGGTTAAGTTAAGGAATTTTGTCGATTTTGAACACGGTAGGCTGAAGCCATACCGCTAGATTAGAAACAAGCATGCTAAAGCAAGCTCTGCGGCTTTCCCCACTGACTTGCGCTCCCTTTCGCCTTGAGGAGTTTTAAACCCATTTATAGGGTGATGAATTTTAGCCCCGAATTTATTCGAGGGCGGCTGTCGAACTAGAGCCATTACCGAATAATTGAGAGATAGTCCTATTTGAGAGCGATCGTTAAAAACCTACCCTTATGAGTCCCCTACCCTCCAGGGGGAACTAAAATCAGTCAGAAACTTACATAGTGCGCTTCAGCGTACTTTGTTTTTGTATAGCCGCAGGTTAAAACCTGCGGTGTTTGGTTTTATGAAAAACCCACCCCCATACACCCACCTATCACCCCACTGTCCACGATCTTATAGATTCTTATCTTGCCTAATATTTAGGTGTCGCCCTATTATGGGATTCTTGATGTGAAAAATTCTTGGTTGGGTACATTCGAAATGAAGGAGCCGCGGGTTATGTTGAAACGAATATTATTGCTGAGCCTTGTTGCATTGCTGGCGCTGGCGAGTTGGCCAGTTGCGAGTCAGGCCCAAGATGGGGGCGATGGAGATGATTTAACTGAGTATGAACGCCTCTTGCTTGATCGCTTTGTCGACGCCATGTTATTACCTCAAACCTATGAAAATTACACCCAAACGGGCGTTGTTAAAGACTTACAAGAACTCAATTATGATTTAAGCGGACAAACGGCCAGTATCTCGACCGGAACGCAAACCGCCTATGAAACAGACATCATCAATAGCGAAACGGGCCGCAATGTGCGCTCCATCGTTGAATTGCAATTTCAAGATGTTGCTCCGGGTGAAACCACCGTCTATGCGCTGAGTGGCGAAATTCGGGTGGTGGATAATCAACTGTATGTCCAAGCCGACTATGCGGGTGAGGTGCCTGAAACATTGCCTGCCATGCCGGATGGCTGGGTTTTGGTGGAAGATACCGCGAATTATCCGGCGTTTGCTGAGTTAAACCTCGAAGATTATCTGGATACGACGAGTATTTTTGATGATCGTGAATTGTTGGCCGCGAATTTGAGCGCGATTAATATTGAAGCGCAGGTGATTAATGGCTTCGATGTGCAAACCATTTCGATGGCCTTTCGGGGTGAGGATTTCATTCCGGTTTTCAAAGCAATGCAACCCGCCGATGCGCCAGCTAATACGGGTACGCCAATTTTTGACGCCATTTTCGCGAACCTCGGTGAAAATACTGAAATTGTGATGAGTGTCGCCATTGATGCGGAAAATAACCCGCTGATTTACGTTATCAATATTACGCTGGAATCTAACGCGCTCGATCTGAGTTTGATTGATCCCGAAAATTTCACCAATACCGATACCTTGGTCGTGCGTTTATTGGTCCAACGCGAAAACACCTTAGAAGATCGCAACAGTTCAGATATTGAACCCATTACTTCACCCTTAAACTAAGGATATTTCATGACGCGTGCTGAACGCTTGCAACAACAAATTGATCGCTTAGAACGTCGTTTAGTGGATCTGAATCAGATTAGTGACCGCTTTTCGTGGCTACGTGCAGGGATTGCGATTGGTGGCGCGGGTTTGGTGCCGCCCATCATCGTGTTAGTGAGTATTCCGTTGGGCTTGCTGTGGTTCGGGATGGTCATTGTGGCATTTTTTGTGGTGCTGAATCGCCATCGCCGCATTTTGGATACCATTCAGGAATTTCAAGTGTGGCAAGCGCTTCAACAGATGCATTTGGCCCGTTTAAAAATTGACTGGGGTAGTCTGTCCGCCACTGAATTTCGGCCTGAAACAACGCATCCTTTTGAAAATGATTTCGATGTGACCGGACGCTATTCGCTCCATCGTCTCATCGATACCACGACAACCCATGAAGCAAGCGCGCAACTCCGCGACTGGTTATTGGTGACGCATCCTGATCCGGCTGAAATCTTGCAACGGCAACATATTGTGCGGGATCTGAGCCAGCTACGTTTATTCCGCGATAAACTCAGTTTATATGCCACGCGTCGCCCGAAAGATTTGCAGAAAAAGCGTAAACTCGCGCCGCTGATTGATTGGCTGAATAATCATCCGCCGACGGAGAATATGCGGCGAGCCTTGTTTATCGCCGCTGGGTTTGTGGCGGTCAATATCACGTTATTTGCGTTAGAGATGGCGGGGGTATTACCGGCTATTTGGCAAATCACCTTTTTGCTTTATGTGGGCTTCAACTTCTCCCGTTTAGAAGTGCGCGGTTTGTTCAGCGATGCGCTTCAACTGCAAGCCTTGATGCGTCAATTGTCGCGCGTCTTCAGCTATATTGAAAATTATGATTATCGCGACGCTGAACATCTGGCTGAATTTAGTGCGCAGTTCAAAACAGGCGAAACCCGTCCCTCTGTTTTGCTCAAAAAGCTCAATCGGATTCTGGCGGCAGGCGGTTTGCAAACCAATCCTATCGCGTGGATGGCGGTCAACGCGGTTTTGCCGTGGGATATTTACTGGGCCCATCAACTGAATCAGGTGAAAGCTGAACTTGCCACGATTCTCCCGCAATGGCTCGACCAATGGACGGAACTTGAAGCGTTGAGCGCGTTGGCGAGTTTCGCGGATTATCAACCGCATACCGTTTTCCCGACGATTCTGGCTAAAGATACGGCTGAACCGTTATTCAAGGCGCAGGCTTTAGGGCATCCGCTGGTACGGGCGGAAAAGCGTATCTACAACGATTTTGCTATCCAAGAAACGGGGCATATCGCTATTTTGACAGGCTCCAATATGGCCGGAAAAAGCACCTTCCTGCGTACGATTGGTTTGAATTTAGCGCTGACATATGCCGGCGCGCCGGTTATTGCGGAGAATTTACAAACGGTGCCGCTCCGTCTCTTTGCGTGTATTCGCGTGACCGATTCCGTTACGGATGGCATCTCGTATTTTTATGCCGAGGTCCAACGCCTCAAGGCATTGCTCAATGAACTTGATGCTGACCATGATTTGCCGTTGCTCTATTTGATTGATGAGATTTTCCGGGGCACGAATAATCGGGAGCGCTTAATCGGGAGTCGGGCTTATATCCATTCGCTCATTGAAAAAGCGGGCGTGGGGATTGTGGCGACGCATGATCTGGAGTTGGTGCAGTTGGGTGATGAATTTGACACCATCCACAATTATCATTTCCGCGATGATGTCAGCGACGGCAAAATGAATTTTGATTATCTGCTACGTGAAGGACCCTGCCCAACCACCAACGCGCTCAAGATCATGGCTTTGGAGGGTTTGCCGGTTGAGGTTGGCGTCAATGAACACCCAGTGAATTAGCCGTTGAGTTTGGGCATGTTAAGCAAATAATGTTGCAAAATTGCCCTCGCTGGGTCAGTATTTTAATAATTGCGGTGTGGAACATGTCAATAATTTAGATGGCTTAGAAACGGGGGCATACGCAGATGCCCCCTACCACCGATGGCATTAGTTGGTTTAACCTGTCCTAGTCTGTAAACGCAAATACATAAAACAGCTTGGTGTTGCTTATAAAAGTGTCTGGGATAATAAGGTAGGGAGGCGACTGGTAGGGAAAAATCTGTGTATTTTTCCGCTTATTATAAGACGCAAACGGAAAAACTACCCTTGTGAGTTTCGTCCCCTTGATCTTCCCTCGATTCCGTGGACAAAAGAATTGCCCAATAAAACCAAATAAAAGAGAGTGTCACAGCGTTGATATCATCTATAATGTAGACACTATTTTCACAGTCAAAAGCGGGGACTACTCCCAAACACCTTCGCCCTTCAGAATACTGTCAAGATAATTGGCAAACTGATTCCCGTCAACTGGTTTGGTCAGGAAACCATTGAAGCCGGCTTGATGCGCGTCATTCATGGCATTGGCATGTGAAGAATAGGCCACAACAGGAATGTGGGTGAAGCGCCCATCATCTTGAATGGCCTGAAGAAGCTCAAATCCATCCACTTTCGGCATTTCAAGGTCAAGAAAAATAATATCGATGTTGTTCAGCTCATCTAATTGATCAAGGACATCGGCCCCATCGTTAGCGATAGAATAGGCAATCCCGAGTGATTTGACCAATGACGCTAAAACTTGGCTATCCATGGGTTCGTTTTCAACAATCAGAACTTGTAAGTTTGTGGTATTCGTCATATTTGTTTACTCTGCTTCCCAAACTGGTTTTCCGCTTATTGCTTTCGCAACATATTTTGGAAATCTTGAATTAAGTGGTTTTGAAATAAATCCGGCTAAACCCAACTCCTGCGCGATGGGCATTTCACGATCAGGGTCAGCCGCAGTAACAACAACAATCGGGATACCTTGCAATTCGGGTATATCACGGATTTGCTTGAAAATATCGTAGCCCGTCGTGCCATCTGGATACATCAAATCCAGCAGGACAATATCGAGAGGCAAAGCCTTCATGAGGACTTCTTTGGCGTTTTTGCCCCAGCGATCATAATACACGCGGGCTCCTTCACGCTTGAGAGGTACCCGGATCACGGCCAGATTCATCGCATCATCTTCAAATACAAAAATACGCTTGTTTTCGAGTAACATTCTTTAACCCCCTGTCATTCCCATACTTCGTCCCAAACAAGTTCACCTTGCACAATTCGCTTGATCAGGTCGGGAAAGCGAATCTGATCAATTGGTTTACCAATAAGGCCATCAAATCCTGCTTCACGAAGCAAATCCACTTCAGCGGCCATAATGCTGGCTGTCAGGGCAATAATCGGTGTTTTTTTTAGGTAATCTTTGGTGCGGCAAATCTTGAGCATTTCGTACCCGTCAATCGGTTCGATATGAATATCTAGAAAAATCACATCGGGCACGTAAGTCAAACCATCTAAGCGATTAGAAAAGTCTGCACTGCTGTCGAATGCCGTATAGTTTTCAAAACCCAAGGTGCGCACCAGCAAAATATCCATAATCTGGCGGCTGAACTTATCATCTTCGACATACAAAATCTTGGGATTATCAGGCATGCTGTTTCTCTCCCTGCATCGGTAAGCGGACAAAGAAACTTGTCCCCTTATTTTCTTGACTTTCAAGCCATAGTTTACCACCGTGGGCTTCGGCTAAGTGGCGTGAAATGGGTAAACCCAAGCCGGTGCCTTTGCCTTTTTTCTGGCCCGATTCAGATTGTTGGAATGGTTCAAATACAGCTTCGATCTGTTCAGCACTAATCCCGATCCCCGTATCGACGACGGAGAAGCAGATATCATCATTATCTAGCCAAGCCTTGAGTGTAACACTGCCGTCTTGGGTAAACTTAATGGCATTGGACATCAAATTGATTAGAATTTGGCGCACCCGCCGTTTATCAGCAAAAATGGTTTCGGGCAAATCTGCTGGAATATCATATTTAATTTCAACACCATCCGGTATTTCTAACCCCGCGACCGTTGATTGAACAATTTCAAGCACTTCGCTTAAATCAATATCTTGCTTAAAGAGTTGGAGCATGCCCGCTTCAATCTTAGAGTAATCGAGAATATCGTTAATTAAGCTCAACAAGTGGCGTCCACTGATTAAAACATTGCCTAATGTTTCTTGCATTTCAGGATTGATTTCGCCAAATGTGCCATTCGTTACAAATTGAGTGAAGTTGATGATGGCATTGAGCGGTGTCCGTAGTTCGTGACTCATGCTGGCGAGGAATTGGCTCTTGAGTTTATCGAGGACGCGTAATTCCTCAGCAATATTCAATTGTTCACTAAAGAGTTGGGCGTGTTCAATGGCAATCGCAACTTGCAAAGCCAAGGTTTCCATCACGCGAATATCGTTTTCTGAGAAATTATTGACCTCTTTAGATTGGAGATCGATAATGCCTAGCAACTTGGACCCACGCATCAAGGGCAAGGCTAATTCAGAACGCGTGGCGGGCAATTCTGTGGTAAACATATAATCGGCGTCCTGACTAACATCCTGCGCGACCACGCTTTGTTGGGTTCGTCCCGAACGGGCCAATAAACTTTTCTCACCCTTCAGCGGAATCATAAATTCGGGTAACTTGCCACCGACATAATCACCTGAACCGGCCTTCAAAACAAGATTCTCGTGGGTTTCGTCTATCAAGAAAACATTGATTGCATATAAATCGAATGTTTGGCGGACTTGCTCAGTTAAGGCCGCGAGCAATTCATCCACCTGCAAATAATCCGCAATTTGGTGCGATACATCAATGGCTAGCTCAAGATCGCGGGTGCGTTCGGCGACGCGCTTTTCAAGGCCTTCGACCATTTGCCGTAACTGGCCCGTCATACCATTAAATGCCGTCGCGAGGGCCCCAATTTCATCCTTAGATTTAACTTCGGCTTGGAGTGATAAGTCACCTTCTTGAATACGCGTCGCGACTGTCGCCAATTCTTTCAGCGGATTGACTACAAACCGAATACTGATAATCGCAATCAGTATGGCTAAAACAAGCGCGGCCAAAGCGGTTAGACCAATAATTGTGGTGGTGTCGAAGGCGAGGCTGAGGGCATCACTCACCGGTGTTTCAACCACGGTGATCAGGGTTTGGTTGCCAACTTCGAATTGATATTGGGCAAGAACCACACTTTCACCGCTGAGTCCCGAATTGACCCCTTCTTCGTCAGGGAGCTTAAATTCAGTACCCCGCAACACCAAGGATAAGTCTTTGTGGGCGATGACGAGTCCATTGGCATTGAGAATATAGACTTCGGTGTTTTTCTCGGTGTCTTCCAAGATATTTTGGATCGATTGGAGACGCACATTGCCGATTAAAATATGAGAAATTTGACCTGTCCGCAGGTCTTCGATGGGAATTGCAATCGTAATGGTCAGTTGGCCTGTCGTCTCGTCAATTTGCGCCGGACTGTAATAGGTTGAGCCGTCGATGGCATTCAGGTACTCCGGTTTATCCGCCCGACTCTCAAAATCATTTTGGCTGATAAATTCTGAGCGCGAAACATAGGCCGTTTCTTGGCCAGTTGCATCGAGCAAGACTAACTCATCAAAGGCGCGTTGATAGGAGAGCAATTCAGACAAAATAAGTTCTTGTTCATTGGCATCCTGAGAGGTTAGGCCGCGCACCTGACTGGTTGAGATGAGTTCAGATTGGCGACCTTGAATGAAGCTATCAACCTGTTCACTCACGCGGCGGGCAACTTCACGTTGAAAAACAATCGCCTGGTCTTGTTCCGTGTTGAAGATTCGCCACACAAGCACAATCCCCAAGAGAAGCAAAGGTAGGGCGGCTAAACTAATAAATGAAATTCTAAGGCGACTCTGAATGCTCTTGCCAAACATAATTCAATACCCCAAATTTTCCTATAACATCTTATGTGTTTACAAAAAATGATTAATACAAATAAATCTCTTAATTTTGAATATATTATCGGTCAATAAAAGAACGAAAAATGTAAAGTTATAAAATAAGTACCAAAGACTAACCATATGCCGACAAATTTTCTGCATCGGCATATGGCTGTTTGTGTTACGAAGGGATGCTAATTTTGACAACAGAGATTATTCTCGGTAGACATTGTCCGCTTGACGAACAATAGCATCTGGAATTTCAAGTCCGATAGCGTCAGCGGTCGATAAATTCAGCGTTAAGAAGAATTCGGTGACTTCAACGGGCAATAACTTCACATCGGTGCCGTCTAGAATTTTATCGGCTAAAACAGCGCCTTGTTGGCCGGATGTGTAGAAATCAAAACCGTAAGCAACGAGTGCGCCATTGTCGACATCAGGCACAGAGGGGACAGATAAGGGCAACTTATATTCAAGCGCGTAATCAATGAATAAACTTGCATTTGAAACCACCACGGAATCAGACAGTAAATAGATGGCGTCAATATCATCCGCCGGTGGATCAGCGAGCGCGGCCTCAATTTCTTCTTTGGTGGTCGTGACTTCGGTGACAAGTTCTAAACCAAGGTCATCTGCTACAATCGAAATCTTTGCGAGAACAAGGACGGGGCTTGGATCGTCGGCATTATAGGGAATCCAGACTTTCTTAATATCGGGATTCAGTTTGGTTAGCCATTCAAGACGCAACCCTTCCTGCGTGCCATGGGTTAAGCCGGTCATATTGCCACCGGGTTCAACCAGACTAGCGACTAAGCCGGCATCAATGGGGTTACTGATGGCTAGAAATAGGACGGGAATATCCGTTCCGGCGGTGACACGCTGAGCGGCTTGGGCCGCGGGTGTGCTAATCGCCACAATGAGATCAACATCGGCATCAACCATTTTTTGCGCTTCGGCATCCATCAAGGTGATATCGCCCACAGCGCCATTGTAGATATAGGTGACGTTTTCACCTTCGACATAGCCAAGATCAGTCATACCGTCTTTAAAGCCGTCAAAAACGGGATCGAGTACCTCGCCCAGATTGACAACACCAATGGTCACCATTGCTTGATCTTGGTTTTCCGTGTTGGCTTCATCTTCGTCAGCAAATGGGTCTAAAACTAGGACTGCAATTAGGATAATCAAGATAATCGCAATCACACCAAATACAAGCGGTCGATTTTTTTGTAACCAATCCATGTGATTACTCCTCATCAAATTAGATTTTTTAAGATACAAGTGAATGAACTATTAATTATTGAATGCAATGTATGTTTACTCTAAATCATCATTCGAACAGGGAAATTATGCAAATTTTGTAAATCAAAATCGCTGAAAAGTTAATTTAATTAGATCGTTTAAGCCCGATTGTTAGGCGTGATGAAACTATATCCCTATAGGTGAAGATTATGGAGAGTGAGGATTGACGAAGATCTTGATTCGCACGGAAAAACGGACAATCATATGAGGACGAGGACTCAATATTAACCTCTGAACACACTAAAGAAGGCGCACCTATCTTCTGCGCTCAGTCCGTCGAGATGTGACCCTAGCCCAGCTTGCCCTACGCGCAAGGGCAAACTAAGGTACAGATCGCGAAAAACATGCGACCATATAACTTAGCTCGGAACGCAAGCGTTCAACCCGTGCTTATCGGCACCCAATCTGTGCCTGTTCCGGGTCACGACGGACAGGCTCCGAAGAAGGCATCCTCACACAAATATTTGCAGTGCTTCTTATGTTCTATTAATCTAGTGGGAGTTTTTAGGGGAGTTGTTAAAATAAGGCCTTTTATATAACAATACTTGTCATAATAACAGCGTTTTTCGCTTAAGAAAACAAATACTTTTATCGTTCGTTTTCAGTAAAGAGTTTTAGATGTTAACCATCAAAGAACGCATCTTTGAGTTACATGGTCAATTGAACTTAGAAAATCTTGTCCCGGATGACCAATTTTACCGCCACTTGGAAGATAAACTTGATTTAAGTTTCGTGCGTGATTTGGTTAAAGATTACTATTCGTCGCTAG
>JBNLCD010000053.1:0-16224 GCA_050303635.1 Anaerolineae bacterium | reverse complement strand
TATCACAGTCGATAAAGCGGGCAACCAGCGCGCTATTGTCAAAGAACGTTATCCGTCTCAAATTGACGGCGCAGAAGGCGAACTGACTTGGAAAGCCCAAGCGGGCGACAAGGCCTATACCCTCGATATTAAAGGCAATGGCCGCCATTATAGTTTGTCGTTGGCCCAAGATGAAATCGAGTTTTACGAAGGTGTGCCGCTCAAAGAGGAAGAAATTGCGCAGGCCTTCAATAATCAAAGCTGGCTCAATAAATCGAAACGCCAACGTGACCGCCGTTTTGTTTTAGGTTTTGCGGGTATTGCCAGCGTCACCACCGCATTATTAGCGTTGGTTTTGGCGGTTATTCTGGGACAAGCTGGCCAAAAAGTTTCATCGGAAGTCGTGCAACTCACAACTGATTCGCCGACCGCCACCATTCCTTTGAATGTCAAAAGTACGCGTCCCGTGCGTTTAAAATTGGGGCTGGTGTCAACCTTGCCCGTCAATTCTTATGCGGAAGTGGATGTGAGTGTCATCGACCCGACGGGTGAAGAATATGATGTTTTCAGCAAAGAATATTGGCATGAAACCGGCACCGATGAAGATGGTCGCTGGGAAGAAGCCGATTATGATAATGCTGGCACATTTATTCCTCTCCAAAAAGGGGACCATCAAATTATCGTCTCCTTTGGCGAAAATAATGCCAATCTATCGCGTATGCCCGTCGAAGTAACCGTTTACCGCGATCATTTTGTCACAGGCTGGCTCTATGGTTACGGTGTTGTTTTCCTCGTACTGGGGATTATTATGTGGGGTGCTTCGACACCGAAAACGACCAGTACATTTTTATCAGCTCTGGCTGAAATGGCTGAAGATTAATCAACAAAAGGAAAAACTACGATGTTTCGTGCATTAGGTATTCTTATTGCAACAGTTACGCTTGGGGCAACCCTCGCTAGCGCAACTTATATGAGTTATGCCGGCTGGGGTGTAGTCAATGTTGGTCCAGCTTCGGCTCGCCAAGGCAGTATTTTTGGTCCTGGTGTACTCGGAGGCGGCCCCGGTAGTGGTAAGTAGTCGAACAACTGAAATCTCGCCTCGTGAACGGACCGCGCTTCTTGTTTCCGTTCTCATTATTGCCATTTGTGCATTAACCTATGAATTGATTGTGGGCACGCTATCCAGTTATTTGCTGGGCAATAGCGTGACCCAATTTTCGTTAACCATCGGACTATTTTTGTTTGCAATGGGTATCGGTGCGCTCATTTCACGGCGCATTAAAGCCAATGAAGTCCGTTGGTTTATTCTCGTTGAAATTGTGATTGGCATCTTTGGCGGCTTTTCAGCCACGATTTTATATGCTGTTTTTGCTGTCACTGATTTTTATTATTACACGGTGATGGTCGGTCTTATTCTGGTTATTGGGGCCTGTATTGGGCTTGAGATTCCGCTCTTAACCCGCATGGTCGCCAATCGTGACGAAATCAACAATGCGCTCGCCGATGTCTTATCCTTTGACTATTTAGGCTCATTGGTTGCCGCTCTAGCATTTCCCCTCTTTTTATTGCCGCTCTTGGGAGTGACCCAAACCGCATTTTTGATGGGACTTTTTAATCTGGCGGTGGCAGGCATTATCTTAGCCATGTTTCGTAAACACTTGCCGCGCCGCGCCCGTTTAGAATTGATGGGCGTTCTGGGATTTTTCACCTTGGCGATGCTGGTCGGATTCGTCAATTCCAACACCATTTTCGGCTTCTTTGAACAACAACTCTACCAAGGGCGCATTATTTATACTGAGCAAACGCCCTATCAACGCATTGTGATTACCCGCAGTGGCGAAGATGTCCGCCTATTTTTGGAAGGTAATTTGCAATTCAGTAGCCGCGATGAATATCGTTATCATGAAATGCTTGTGCATCCGGTGATGAGCGTCGCGCGTTCCCATGAAAAAGTACTCGTTCTGGGTGGTGGTGATGGTATGGTGGCCCGTGAACTGCTCAAATATGATGATGTGCAAGAAATTATTGTGGTAGATTTAGATCCAGCCATGACCGATTTGGCCACGGAATATCCATTGATTCGAGATCTAAGTGGCAATGCGCTCTCTGATCCACGCGTGACGGTTATCAACACCGATGCTTATAAATTCATTCAGGAAACGGATGACTTGTATCCTGTCGTGATTATTGATTTACCGGACCCGAACAATGAGAGCCTCAGTAAGCTGTATAGTGAGCAATTCTATAAAATCTTACGTACCAAAATCACGCCTGATGGAGCCTTTGTCACACAGGCGACCTCACCCTATTTTGTGCGCCAAGCCTACTGGTCAATTGCGCATACTATCGAAGCCAGTGATTTCAAGATTTTAACCCTACACACCTATGTGCCATCTTTTGGGGACTGGGGTTATGTGATTGGTGCGCCAGAACTTGAACCACAAGTTGAGGTGCCGCCGAATCTTGAATTGCGCTATCTCACTGATGAAATTTTGACCGCCGCGCAATTTTTTGATCCAGACATTGCTGAAGTTGATGCTGACGTGAGCACTCTCGATAATCCAGTTCTCGTGCGCTATTATGAAAAAGGCTGGCGACAATGGGATTAAACTTCTCGCCAATCTAAAAAACTTAGAATCAACAACTCAAACCCTTTTAAAAGTTTTAGTCAAGCTTTTCCAAAAGCTTGGTAGGGTTTTTTTATAGCGATTAATGCACTCAAAAAAAGACATTAAAGGTAAATTTGTTTTATGCAACGGCGGACAACTCCGGTTTATACAATTTTCGGCGGGATTCTATTCGTTTTTTTCATAGTTATTGTGGCCGGCAGTTTATGGTTAGTGCTGGGTAAAGATGATGCTGAAGCTGACCCAGCCACCGCAACACCGCAACCGATTGTGGCCGTCGCATCGGATACGCCGATTCCCACTGACACAGATTTACCGCCCAGTGTGACTGATGAACCACCCGAAGTGGTTTTCCCATCTGAAACACCAACCCTTGCCGCAACCCTTGAACCAAGTATCACGCCGACCCTGACATTTACGCCCTCGCTCACATTCACGCCCAGCTTGTCACCCACCCCCATTATCAGCGACACACCCACGCCAACCCTCACACCGACCATAACCCTAACGCCATTTCCCTCCGCGACATTGACGCCCCAAGCCACCCACACACCCACGGCGACATTTACCCAAATTCCGGGAGCCCCAACCGCTGTTATGCGTGACGCGCCGGTTTATGAATTAACGAATATTTTGCTCATTGGGAGCGATCAACGTCCCGGCCAAGGTGATTTTCGGACAGACGTTTTGGTGATTGTGTCAATTAATCACACGACGGGCACCGTGAATATGCTGTCCTTGCCCCGTGATTTATATGTTTACATCCCATCCATTGGCTATAACCGCATTAATACAGCGGCTCTGTCCGGGCAAAGGATCAATTGGGAAGGCGGTGGATTTGCCTTGCTCAAAGAAACCATTCGCTACAATTTGGGCATCAATATTGATTATTATGCGATGGTGAATTTCAGCGGGTTTGTCAATATTATTGACGAACTTGGCGGCGTGGATTTGGTCGTGGAATGTGCACTAGCCGATTATCGCTTGGTGACGCCCGATGCCAACCCGAACTTGTTTAATAATTATGAGTGGGTCGAAATGAGAGTAGGCGTCCATCGCATGACAGGCGCAAATGCCCTGTGGTATGCCCGCTCACGTGCGACAACCAGCGATTTTGACCGGAATCGTCGGCATCAAATGTTGTTACGGGCTATCTGGCAACGCTTTGTAGAAGAAAGTCTGTGGGACACCATTCCCGCTTTGTGGCGCGAATTTAATGCAGTTGTTGTCACCGATATGACCCTGAGCGATATTGTGCAATATATTCCGCTGGGTGCCCGCTTAAATCCTAATCTTATTGAGAGCCACTATATTACGGTCAATGCGGTTGAAAATTACACAACACCCCAGGGCGCGGCGGTTTTACGGTTACGGCCTGCCGCGATTGCCGAAATTGTGGATGATTTTCTGCTTCCACCGACCGCAAACCAGCTTTTCCAGGAAAGTGTCCACATCGAAATTGTCAACCAAAGTGGCCGTGCTAATTTGGAAGAAGTGGCGGCGGCGGTGCTCAGTGAACAGGGCTTTTTGGTTGAAATCGGTGACTCTCCCAATGATGAAATCACTGATCAAACACAATTGATCGATTTTTCTGGCGATACCAAGGGCAGTAGCTTGGGTTATTTGACTCAACGCTTCTGGATTGAAGCCGAAGATGTCACCATTGAACCCGACCCGAATCGTACCGTCGATTATCGGCTCGTATTGGGCAGTGCCTTCAATAGTTGCGGCATTTCACCAAATCGAGGTTAATATCTTTCCTCATCAATCTTGACAGTCTGCCGAGAGAGTCTTACAATTTAAGATGTTGTGGGCCTGTAGCTCAGTTGGGAGAGCGCTACAATCGCACTGTAGAGGTCGTGAGTTCGAGTCTCATCAGGTCCACCAGTCTTCCTCATTTGTCTCTCCTACTTAAACTCTCCTATTCCTATATACCCCTAAATTGCATATATATTGACAATCTGAGATTTTGTCGATATATTATTTAGGAAGCTAAATATATCAAGAGATTAATACCATATGTCCCGACCGATTCTAAATTTTAAACGAATCTACATTTTGATACGCAAATCATTTGATGAGCGCTTAAGCGAACACAATCTGACCACATCACAGTTTGAAATCTTAGGCTATCTCTACAATACAGATGGCATGGAGCAACAAAAACTTCAACATTGTACGGGCATAACGCCTGCGACACTTACGGGATTGTTGGATAAATTGGAAAACCGCAACTATATTATCCGCCAAGCCAGCATTGATGATGCGCGCGCCAAAAATGTCATACTCACGCCAGCCGGTTATGACATCTGTACGCAATTGATCGATATCATGCATCACTTTGAAAATGATGTCTTTCAAGGATTTTCTACGGCTGAACGTGCTCTCTTAGGCGATTGGTTGGAACGTATTGCCGACAACTTGGGCGATACTGAATACGGACACTGCGACTAAAAAATTTTTTAATCATATATTTAGGATCCTAAATATATAAGAAAGGCAAGAAAATATGAAAGCACTGATTACAGGTGGCACAAGTGGAATTGGTTATGGTGTCGCCTCGCAACTGACTAAGCTCGGTTGGGATGTAACTATCGTAGGCCGTAATAAGGAACGTGGTCAACAAATTGCCGCTGAACTAGGCGTGGAATTTATCGAAGCTGATTTAGCCCTCATGTCTGAAGTCGAGCGTGTCGCAAGCCAAATCAATGCGCCACTTGATGCTTTAGTGCTGTGTGCCGGCCTAGTCTTTCCCAAATCAACTGACCAATTCACAGCAGAAGGTCTCGAAACGACTTTTGCCATCAACTATTTAAGCCGCTTTGCGCTGACCCAACTCCTGTTACCGAAATTATCCGCTAATGGGTCGATCGTTATGCTGAGTGGTGATGGTAAGCATAAAGGCGTTTCAACAGATTGGGCTGAGCCTCAATTTGGAATGGATTCAGCTCGACGGGCGGCCCTCGCTGTTGATTTATATGCCGCTGAGCTTGCCCAAAATCATTCAGAAATTCGTGTCTATACCTGCTATCCGGGTATTGTGCGCACAAATCTTTTACGAAATGCACCGTTTTTTATGAAGTTGTTTGTCGGCGCACTGGGTTCTAGTGTGGATAAAGGGAGTGCCTATGTGACGCGTCTCATTACTGGCAATGCGACAGGTGTGCACTGGAACAAAGATAAACCTCTGCAATTTTCGCCGCCCTTACCAGATGAAGGTTCCCATCTGCTCGCCTACACACAAAATATCCTGCAAGACAGATCATCCATCTAAATTTTCTATAGAGGTCATTCTCGAAATGGAGTATTTCACATGCGTTATAAAGCTGACTGGTTCATCCCGCATCAAATCTTAGCGCTGACCCATTATGTGCCAGAAGTTACGCCGGATGATTTCATGGGAATTATGCAACAAACCAATCTATGTTTAGACAAAGCCGAGAAACCGTTTCACCTCATTATTGATAACTGTATGACCGCTAATCCCCAAATTCCAACGCTGGACATGATATTGGAGGCCATACCCCGCTTCAAACAATCACCTGTGCAATGGATTGTGATGGCTTTGCCGCTGATCAGTCAATATTCGGCCAGGGAAATGGAAATTCAACAAGCCAGAACCATAAATCTAAAATATGTCGATACTTTGGCTGAGTCATTCGCGTTTTTAGATACACAAGATCCTACACTTGATTGGGCAAAGCAAGACAAAAACTTTTTTGAAGGGATTTAGAATTCTAGATTCCGGATAATCCCGAACCGCTCTATTGCCCAATCTAGCCGAATTCGCAACTGTGTGAAACACCATTAATTCTTAGAGTAGAGACAGGAAATTGTTGACAAAAGCTTAAAAAGCCCGTATACTACGTGATTTGCAATACCCCTGCGTTTCGTTTGCTTTGTACAAGAGTAAAACTTGTAGATATACGCCAAAACCACAAGCCCATCCGTTCGTCGCCCCGTAAGGAGTCGCAATGCTGAGTTGGTATGAGGACAAAAACTATGCCCGGTCAAGGAGCGAGTATCCGTTACCATCCTTGATTAACATTCAGTTGAATTCGTTCAACTGGTTTTTGCAAGAAGGTCTCATTGAATTATTCAATGAAATCAGTCCCATTGAAAGTTTCAATGGGAATCTAAAGCTTTATTTTCCCGGAGAAAAAGCCACAGCCCAAGGCTTTAATCTCAATTTCTGGTTCGAAGACCCGAAATATGATGTCGATTTATCACTCGAACGTGATATTGACTTCGCCCGCCCGTTATATGTACGGGTTGCGCTGGTTAACAACGACACCGGGGAAATCCAAGAATCAGATATCTTCCTCGGGAATTTCCCGGTCATGACCGAATCCGGTACGTTTATTATTAACGGTACCGAACGGGTCGTGGTTAGTCAGTTGATTCGTTCACCCGGTGTGTACTTCGGTGCAACTGAAGACCGCACCACGGGTCGTAAGATGTCAAACGCGAAGATGATTCCAGATCGCGGTGCGTGGATGGAATTTGAAACGCGTAAGAGTGACTATATTACATTGAAATTCAACCGCAAGCGGACGGTCCCGGTTACCATTCTGTTGCGCGCGTTGGCCGCTGTTACCGATGAAATGGATGATATTTCACCCATTAAAGAAGGTACCGATGAAGAATTATATGAACTCTTCAAGGACATCGATACAGACCCGAATCGTCCCTATTTGGCCAATACCATTGATGCCGAACCTCAATGGGATGACCGTGACGGTAAATATAATATTTCCGAAATGGCTCTGCTTGAATTCTACAAGCGGATGCGTCCGGGTGACCCACCGACCCTTGAAAATGCGCGCGAATATTTGGAAAGCCAATTGTTCGACCGTCGCCGTTATGACTTGGAACGCGTTGGTCGCTACAAGCTGAATCAACGCTTGCGTATGGATAAGGTTATTCCGCGTACCCATCGCAACATCACCAAATACGATTTGGTGCAATTGGTTCGCCGTATGATCGAAATCAACAACGAGCTTGAAAAGCCGGATGATGTTGACCACCTTGGCAACCGCCGCGTCAAGACCGTTGGTGAATTGATTCAAAATAAACTCCGCATCGGCCTGCGCCGGATGGAACGTGTTGTTAAAGAACGCATGTCCATTCGCGAAAGTGAAGGGTTAACGCCCACCTCACTGATTAATATTCGCCCGATTGTGGCCGCTGTGCGTGAATTCTTTGGTAGCAGTCAACTTTCCCAATTCATGGAACAAACCAATCCACTTGCTGAATTAACTCACAAGCGGACTGTTTCCGCTTTGGGTCCCGGTGGTTTGCGCCGTGAACGTGCTGGCTTTGAGGTGCGGGATGTTCACCATAGTCACTATGGCCGTATCTGCCCGATTGAAACCCCTGAAGGTCCGAACATTGGTTTGATTGGTCGTTTGGCAACCTTTGGTTTCGTCAATGACTATGGTTTCATTGAAACACCCTATCGCCGTGTTTACCATGATTTGCCCATTGATAGCGACAAGCTCATTGGCCGTACCCTGTCCGAAGACGTTGAAGTCGACGACAAGGTTATTGCCGAAGAAGACGCCATCATCGACGACAAGATGGTCAAAGCGTTGAAGAAAGCCGGCATCGAAAATGTTTCGGTGCGTCCTTTCGTCTCTGATGAAAGCGAATATCTATCCGCTGACGCAGAAGACCGTTACCGCATCAGTCAAGCAAATGCGAAGGTTGATGACCTTGGCCAATTTGTGACCGATCGTGTATCTGCTCGCTATCAACAAAAATTCTTGATGGAACACATCAGCCGCATTGATTATATGGATGTGGCCCCCCGTCAAATTGTGGGTATCTCAGCTTCATTGATTCCATTCTTGGAACATGACGATGCTAACCGTGCGCTCATGGGTTCGAACATGCAACGTCAAGCGGTGCCCTTGCTCAAACCCGATGTACCGGTTGTAAGCACGGGTATGGAAGATCATGCCGCTTATGACTCCGGTCAAATTGTCATCGCCCAAGCTGATGGCGATGTGATTTCCGTCCAAGGTGATCGCATTATCATCCGTGAAGAAGATGGCAACGAACGCACCTATATTTTGCGCAAATACAACCGCAGTAACCAAAGTACCTGTATTGACCAAAAACCAGTGGTTCAAAAGGGTCAACGGGTTGCACGCGGGGATGTTATTGGGGACAGCAGTAGTACCCAACACGGCCATATTGCCCTTGGTCACAATGTTTTGTGTGCTTTCCTTTCTTGGGAAGGTGGCAACTTTGAAGATGCATTGCTCATCAACGAAGAAATGGTTCGTTATGACCGCTTCACCTCCATTCATATTGAAAAACATGAAGTTGAAGCACGTGACACCAAGCTTGGTCCAGAAGAAATCACCTACGATATTCCCAATGTTGGGGATGCCGTTAAGGACTTAGACGAATTCGGTATCATCCGTATTGGCGCTGAAGTCAAGCCGAAGGATATTCTCGTCGGTAAGATTACGCCCAAGGGTGAACGCGAACTCAGCCCCGAAGAAAAATTGCTCCGTGCAATCTTCGGTGAAAAAGCCCGTGAAGTCCGTGACACCTCACTCCGTTTGCCCCACGGTGAACGCGGTAAGGTCATTGACGTGAAAGTCTTCACCCGCGACGAACACCGCGATTTGCCCGCTGGCGTTGAACAAATGGTCCGCGTGACCGTTGCGCAAAAGCGTAAGTTGAACCCCGGGGATAAGATGGCTGGTCGTCACGGGAATAAGGGTGTTATCTCCATGATTGTTCCGATTGAAGATATGCCCTATCTCGAAGATGGTCGTCCGGTTGACATCATCTTGAATCCGCTCGGTGTACCCGGTCGTATGAATGTTGGCCAAATCTTGGAAACACACCTTGGTTGGGCCGCTGACCGTCTTGGTTTCCGGGCCGTAACACCAGTCTTCGATGGTGCTAAGGAATACGAAATTCAAGCAGAATTGGGT
Organism: Anaerolineae bacterium; assembly: GCA_050303635.1. GTDB lineage: Bacteria > Chloroflexota > Anaerolineae > Aggregatilineales > J027 > JAKEEQ01. The sequence goes on along the minus strand of JBNLCD010000053.1, from coordinate 6,665 downwards.
CGGGCGTGGATGATTGACTACGCTTGGGACCAAATCATGGAACGCGCTTGGACTTGGATGCGCGAAAATGAATATGACACCGAACAATTCTGGAATGATGATGAAGTTCGTCGTGCTTATATTGACGCTTGGATTGGCGACGATCCGGTTTATGACCGTGAACGTCTTGCGCTCGATCAAACCTATGCACGCCGCTCTGTTTTGCGTGAATATTTGATTGAAAAGGGTTATAACCCTGACGCTGATATCTTGGCCTTCTACATCCAAGACATGGAAGTTGAAGAACGTCAACATCGTGATGATCATGCTGTACGCGCTTGCTTGCGCTTATGGATTGAATCAGTCACCGGTGAAGAGGTTCCGGACATGTCCCAAGATGACTTGGAAGACTTGACCAAGCGTTTGCAAATGCAACACAAGCAATATGCCCCCATCTACGGCAAGATGAAGCTGTTTGATGGTAAGACAGGTCAAGCCTTTGAACAATCCGTGACCGTCGGTATCATCCACATGTTGAAACTGGCTCACCTTGTTGAAGATAAGGTTCACGCCCGTTCAACTGGTCCATACAGCTTGGTTACCCAACAACCGTTGGGTGGTAAGGCTCAATTCGGTGGCCAACGCTTTGGTGAAATGGAAGTGTGGGCGCTGGAAGCTTATGGTGCGGCTTATACCCTCCAAGAAATGCTCACGGTTAAGTCCGATGACGTCCAAGGACGTGTCAACACTTACGAAAGCATCGTGAAGGGTGAACCCATCGACGAACCCGGTATTCCGGCAAGCTTCCGTGTGTTGGTCAAGGAATTGCAAAGTCTTGGTCTCGCTGTTGAAGCCATCACCGAAACCGGTGAAATCATCAGCTTCGGTCGCGAAGACAAGAAGAACAAAGAAAAAGAAATTCCGACAGGCTTGTTCGGCATTGGCAACAATCGCCCAAGCTTGAACTAAACCGGAATTTCCTGAATCGAAATAACGAGGCGCGGTCAATTTGACTGCGCCTTTTTGCTTAGTTATGCTTTGCATACTTTTTTAACGTGATTTTCGATTTAGGGTTGAGCTTAGATCTCTTATTTTCTTAACAAGGGTCTTCAGGCCCTTGGAACAACGGATAGTATCTATGTCGAACCTATACAATCCTGTTCACAAGTAGCTTCGTGCAGGAACGGGATAATGGTTATTGTATAAATAATTGGGAAAAAGATTTTGCCAAGGCTTAGTCCTGCCAGACCAGAACAAGCTGAGACCCAGTAGGGTGCGGACCTGCGTGTCCGCCCGTTTTTTACCCGTTTTAAATGACAATTACCATCATCCCGTCCGCGACCATAGATGTCGATTATTTTATCAAATCACTTTACACCCTTGATTCGCCAAAAATAATTGATCGCCATAAGGAAAAATAATGAGTAACGAATTTGCTGTATTAGATGATCACATGTACATGAGCTTAAAAACATTTCGCAAAAATGGCGAAGGCGTTTTAACACCCGTATGGTTTGGCCCTGCCAATGGCAAACTCTATGTCACCACGCGCCCCGAATCGGGCAAAATCAAGCGTATCCGCCAAAATCCTCAAGTTGAAGTCGCCCCGTGTACCCGAAAGGGCGATTTACTGGGAGAATTTATGTCTGCACGGGCGCGTATCTTACCGCAAGATGAAGTCGATAAGGCCGTCTCTGCGCTTGAACCCCGCTATGGTCAGACCGAGTTATGGAAAAATGTTCTGCAAGGCAAAATGGACGCTTCTCGCCTCTTTTTAGAGATTAGCCCCGCTTAACAAAAAAATACTTGGCATGAAATGACGACAGAAACGCTACTGTGATTGGTTTTCTAGAAAGAACTCTCTTCAACCTCAAAACATTAAATGTCCCATATAGGATATTTATCTATATGTCATAATCTCATACCGTTATGTAACTGGTCATGACCTGTTTTTAACCAAAATCAATTCACATAACAGAGGTATTTGTTTATGCCAGGACGAACTCGTTCTCTTATGCTTATCGCCTGCATCATCATTGGCAGTATGGTACTTTCTAGCACAGTCTCGCTTCAATCTAAGCAAGCCGAAGCAGATAGTGTTGACACTACCGGCTTATTCTTTGTTGATTATCGTCACCTTGACGGTGGTCAAGATGGTGTCGCCCTTATTAATCTCGATCCTGAGTCTGATAAATTTGGGGAGATTTATCAACAAGTCGAAATTGGTGAAGGTGTATTACCCCATCACCTTTATTTCAACCAAGATGAAACACGCCTCTATAGCACGGCCTTGGGTGGAAATAATTTATACGAAATTGTTCTAGAAGACACCGAAGATGGCCATATGCCTGTCATCGATGAAATCGTATCTATTGATACCGGTGATAATATCGTCGGTGAAGATGTCTATTTCACTGAAGATGGTAAATACTACTGGGTGACCTTTATGGGTGGTACTGGTGGTGATCAAGGCGGGAGTGTTGGTGTTTTTGATGCAGAAACCAACGAATTGCTTGAAACTATCGTTGCCCCTGTACCGGAAAACGTCGACTCCGGCGAACCCTTCATTCTCTATCCCCACGGTATTTCAGCTAATGAAGATTTAGGTTTGCTGATGGTCTCATCCACCATTCACTATGATTTGACCACAGGCGTAGGAAACACCGCCACCATCATCGACATGGAAACTCACGAAGTTTTGGAAACCTATCTCGTTGCTGATAATTGGGAAGATTTCTCATCCCCGGTTGAAGTTCTGCTTTTACGTGATGAATTCCCTGACTTTGCCTTGGTAAATACGATGATCGGTGGCGATATTTGGATTGCTGATTATGATGAAGAAACTGGTGGTTTCTCCAATTTCGAAATCGCCTTTGACGGTGAAGAAAATAACGTAGGCTGGACACTTGAATTCTACATTGGCCCCGGTGACGATGTGAACAGCGATGATGACAAGTATTTATATGTTACGCACGCAACTCCCGGCCAAGTCAGCGTTTTCAGCTTAGAAAACTTGCCTGAACTAGAATTGGTTCGCACTTTGCCTGCCGATGCAGGTGCCCATCATATGGCATTCTTCACAACATCAGCGGGCCAAGAAGCTATGGTCGTGCAAAACAACTTGCTCAACCTGAACGATCCATTCCCGTATCTTAACGCTGGCACATTAATGGTTGTGGATATTCATACTGGTGATGTCTTGGCTACCTTAGATATGCCCAATGAATACAATCTGATGCCAGAATCCATTGAATTAGCAACTGGACACGGTCACTACTATCATCACTAAATCGCTCAATCTATAATCTTAACGTGAGTTTGGGTTTAGTCTTGCGCACAGAAGCGGCTGATTGCAGAATTGTTTCCAAGGCAAAGGGCTAAACACAGGGTTACCAGATTCATTCAACCCTAGGTCATGCCTTTAACAAGGGTCTTCAGTCCCTTGCCAAAAAACTTGCGTTAATCCAAAAAAACACCTCTTGCAAATGATGTTTCGCAAGAGGTGTTTTTAATTATTTTCAGCTAAAGAATTTTTAGGCACGTAGTTAATTGCTTGCTTGAATAGGCACCCAGAACCCAAAGACACTACCTTCACCCTCACGGCTTCTGAACCAAACTTGACCGTTGTGACGCTCGATAATTTCTTTGACCAGACTTAATCCAAATCCTGTCCCCTTAATATCTTCAATTTCGGGGCGCATCGCGCGATAGAGTTGATTGAAAATCCCTTCTTGCATATTTTCAGGAATCCCAATCCCGGAATCTTCCACAGAAAAGTGGAAACGATTCCCATCCGCGCTGGCATGAATGGCAATAATACCATCCGTCGGGGTGTATTTAATGGCGTTACTAATCAAGTTAATCATGGCTTGCCGCAATTGAGTTCCATCACCGGCAATGGGCGGTAATTCGAGGGCTGTCTTGTCAACCAGCTCAATTTTCTTCTTCGCCAACTGTTGCTCGAACTCTGCGACGGCCTGCGTAATCAGATTTTCCGTGTTGACCAAGGCTTTGCGATATTGAGTTTCGCGTTCGAGGCGCTTGGCATCGAGCAATTCCTCAATCAATTTATCCATCTTCTTGATAGCGCGCATCGCTCCATCAACAAGTTCAATATCCGGCATCATTTCGTTGGAAACATCATTCCGAATCAACTCAACATAACCCATCATAATCCCTAACGGATTTTTCAGGTCATGCGAAGCCATGCGAATCATGTGTGATTTCAGACGATCAAGATCCTTCATCACCGTGATGTCATGTAGAACCACCACAAAACTGGTTTCTTTTTCATGATAAACGCACGAAATTGAAATGGAAAAATCTTGTTGGCTTGTTTCATTGCGCAATTCTATACTTTGATTGGTTGAACTTTCCTTCGCTTTCGTCACGAATTCGCCCAATTGCCGCCAAAATAAATGATCTGGCAAATCAAAATAGTTGGAGCCAATCAAATTATCACGCGATTTATCCAGCATCACCGCAACCTGCGAATTCGCTTGTTGGAAGTTAAAACTCGCATCCAACATGAAAATTAATTCACCCGCATTTTCGAGCACAATATCGAGTTGCGATTGTTGACGTTGGATATCATCAAAAAGATGCGCATTCCGAATGGCGGAACTCGCCTGATTAGCAATAGCGGTCGCCAATTGTAAATCTTGGCGTGTAAAATGGTCGGCTTTTTCATTGACCAAAGTCATAACTGCGTGCACGCGATCTTCATACATAAATGGCACACAGATAACCGATCGGACATCGGTTTGAGGATCGTCATCAAAAATGAGCCAGCGTTTGTCAGTGCTGGTATCCGCCACAATCGTGCCGCGTTTTTCACGAACGCACCAACCAGCTAAGCCTTCGTTTAAAACCTTGCTGACCACAACCTTCGAAACTTCCGGCGGCATATTCCGCTGGGTAATAAAACGTTGATAGGGTTGTTGCTTTTCATTGAGAAGAAATAGACTACCTTTGGTTGCGCTAACTGCATTCGCGACAATAAGCAAGGTTTCAATAAGAACCTTATCCAAGTCCACGACAGTCACTAATCGAGAGACATCGATCAATGCTTGAATTTCATCAACGCGATGTTGGGTCCGTTCACTGTTACTCATAATAGGTTTTAACATCATATCTAAATTGTTTTATTTAGCTCATATGCTGGTTGACGATAATGTGTTCGCTATATCTCCTAAATTCTACGGGATAATATCAGGGACTGCAAATTCACACGCCCCATCTTCAACATTACAAACACCAATCAAACGTCGCGGTGTAACAGACGTATCATAGACATAAAATTCAGTGTTGCCTTCAGATGCTAACCAAAAATGTGTCGAGCTACCGGAGCGGAGTAACCAGAAATTATAGAAACGGCAACTTGGGAAACCTGCATCCTCAGTCGCATTCAGTTGCACACAGCCTTCACTGCGGAAACTGAAAATCACATTGCGACCATTCGATTCAGGCAAGACTTCGCGCCAATCGTAGGCATAAAACTCACCCGTTTCGTCACCCTCAAACAAAATATTACTCAGATTTTGGGGGCGAGCAGAAATATTGGTTAGTAAAATCGAACTTTCATCATACTCCAGAAGAATTTCACCAGGACCATAGGTTGCTATCGCGGTCGCTGTTTCATCAAAAGTTGACGTCGCCGTTGGTTCATCCGTCGGTGTACGCGTTTGGGTTGGACGCGTGGTCGGCGTTTCTGTCGCGGCTTCTGTTGGCGTTTCCGTCGGTTCTGGTTCATCAGTATCCGTGGCGGCTTCCGTCGGTGTCCGGGATGGACGCGGTGTTGATGTTGGTTCCTCGGTGGGGGTTTCATTATCACCACCCGCCGCAATCGCCGTCAGATCGCTATCTGTCGCATTACTGCCATTTTCATCCGTCGGAGTCGTATTATCAGCTATTTGAGTAGATGTATCTGTACCATCACCACCCGATGGATTATCGTCGCCACCGCCTTGCGATAAGACAAATACACCCCCAGCCCCTATTAAGAGCAAGAGTACAAATATACCAATCCACATCACCGGTGAACGTTTCTTCTTTTCTTCAGCGGTGGGGGGTAAAAGCGTTGGGTCCTCACTCCCTTTACGCTTCTTGGTTGTTGGCTTCGGTGGTTGGGTAGGTGGCAGTGTCTTTTGTTCTGATCCCACCCCATCTTGCTTGATGATGTCTGACAAAATATTCTTCGCGATGGATGGTCGTTTAACGTGCGAACCTTCCTTGAGCGAAGCTAAATAGGCTTCGAGTGAACTTTCGCTTTTAGCGGGTTCGGATTGCGCATCTTGTGATTTGGATGCCGGCGGACGTTGTGGTTTGCTGGCTGGTAATTCAGCAGTTGCGCTACTATCAACCGGCGGCAAATCACCTTCCCACGTTTCATCCGGATCAAATGTTTTTGCGGCTTCGCGGGCGATTTCAATAGGCTTAGCATCTACCGCATCGTAGAGCGCCTGAACCAACTCTTTACCGGTAGGATAGCGTTGCTTGGGGTCTTTATTCAAGACTTTGGAAATCACGCTTTGCAATTCATCTGGAAGTTGGGGGTTAAATTGCTTAATGGGTGGTGGGGCTTCGTTAAGATGTTTAAGCGCCACACTCATGGCCGATGGGTCATCGAAGGGTACCTTGCCAGCAAAGCTTTCATAGAGAACAATCCCCAATGAATAAAGATCGCT
>JBNLCD010000052.1:0-16534 GCA_050303635.1 Anaerolineae bacterium | reverse complement strand
AACTTACCGGCTTTGGCGGATACACTTATGGCGGCACAAACAGATGATATCCTTGAACTGGATGAACTCTGGTGTTTCATTGGTTGTAAGCGCAATGCCCAGTGGTTATGGGTAGCTCTGTGTCGGCGCACCCGCCAAATTGTCGCTTATGTCATAGGTGATCGTTCCACAACAAGCTGTTTAAAGCTCTGGATCAATTTGCCGAAAAATTATCGGCATTGCCATTCGTTTAGTGATTTTTGGGATGCTTATGGCAAAATCTTTGACCTTAACCGACACCAATCCGTGGGTAAAGATAGCGGCCAGACCAATCATATTGAACGTTGGTTTAATACTTTACGACAGCGTTTAGCCCGTTTTGTACGTAAAACACTTTCTTTTTCCAAGTCGGATGTTTGGCATGCCATCTTTCTTAGACTTTTTGTTCATCATTATAATTTGACTTGTATCAGTTAATCTTTTACCACTACCTAAAAATGGCATAGATAAGTGATTTCCCTATGAAAACAATTACTTTGCAAAAATTCCTATGCTTAAGTACTCAAGCTGTGCTAAACTTTGAAATACTACAGTCACCAAATATCAAGCGTTAAGAAAAGATTAGAGTCTCTATGTTATCATCACCCAAGATTTGTCCCCATTGCTTACACAGCAACCTTCCTACTGCAAACTATTGCTTTGAATGCCATCTATGCTTAAACGGACAGTCTGCGCCGGCTGGCTTAGAGCCTCGCAGTCAAGAATTGTTAGCCGATGACAATGTTGAGACCAAACCATTTAATCCGGATGATCTTGAAGTTGTCCGCGACCGTCAAAAAAATCGTGACTATCAAATGCATCTGGATAATGGGTTAACCTGTTTACGTTGTAGTGCCGTGAATAGCGCCTCAGCCACCCGCTGTCATGTTTGCCAAGCCAATTTGAATACACCCGACGAAATCGCTCAAATGCGTGTGTTGGGAAGCGCTCAATCCTCCATTGGCCAAGTCCGGACCATTAATGAAGACGAAGTTGGTTTATGGGGGCGGAATAATGTCTTGCTGGGTCTGGTTGCGGACGGTATGGGTGGTGCCGCCGCAGGGGAAGAAGCCAGTCGCTTTATTCGCGAAGCGGTGCAAGCCCATTTTACGGGCATCTTCAACGGGAGCGAGACTCTCTCCGAGTTAACTGAAGATGAAATTGTCTATCGCTTGCGGGCCGCCATTAATGAAGGTAATACCGCGATCAATCGCAAGAGTCAGGCAGACTCAACGATGCGGGGTATGGGAACAACGGCTACCGGAGTATTTACCCGTGGTAATCGCGCTATTTTTGTCCATATTGGTGATAGTCGTGCTTATCTAATCAACGAACGCAATGGCACCATTAATCGTGTCACCGATGATCATAGTTTTGTTGAAGTTTTGATTGCATCCGGCCATATCACACGTCGCCAAGCGGCTATTCATCCGATGCGCAGTGTCCTCTATCGCGCCTTAGGACATAACACCACCGAAGTTCTGGATATTTATAAGATTACCCTTGAACCGGGTGACCGTATCGTGATCTGTTCTGACGGCTTAACGCGGCATGTGATGGAAGAAGAAATGTATCGCATCTGCTTAAGTTCGGAAGATCCGGCTTCAATTGGCTACGAATTGATTGAACTCGCCAATTTACGCGGTGGTGAAGATAATATTAGTGTCGCCGTTATGGTGACTCTTGAAGATACCAGTGAAGCCCCCTTAGAAAATCTACGCTCAACGCCTTGTCAGCAATTAGCTGAAGAAGAAAACAGCACATTGCGCCGCACCACTCAGCCGATCATTAACACGATTAATCGCGCTGACCTCGAAGATGAATATGAGGACGAATAAGCTAGTCTTCACGCGCTAGTTTATAGGTAGTCAGGGCCCGTTCGCGCGCCAAACGATGTTCAATAATGGGTGGCGGATAGTCCGGTGGCGGATTATCAAGGTCCCACGGCGCATGTAATTTTGTGATATCAACGGAGGCTAATTCAGGTACCCACGTCCGAATATAGTCTCCGGTAGGATCAAATTTCGCAGACTGGCTAATGGGATTAAAAATGCGGAAATACGGTTGGGCATCCGTCCCTGTACCCGCTGACCATTGCCAACCACCATTATTAGCCGCCAAGTCTCCATCAATCAACCATTGCATAAAGTGCAATTCCCCCCACTGCCAATCGATCAAGAGGTGCTTTGTCAGAAAACTAGCCACAATCATGCGGGCCCGATTAGGCATCCACCCCTGTGCTTTGAGTTGACGCATCGCCGCATCAACAATGGGATAACCCGTTTCACCATTTTTCCACCGCTCAAATTCAGCGGGGTTATTGCGCCAGTGCATGGTGTCATACACTGGCCGGAAATTATGATTTTTGACGTGCGGAAAATACCACAGAATATGTTGATAAAAATCTCGCCACGCCAGTTCACTTAACCACGTCTCAATTGATTCCCGCTCAGCTTTATTTGACGTTGTACCTAAAAGAGTTTGGGCCGTGTGATAGAGTTGTCGCACTGAAATCAAGCCAAATCGCAAATAAGGCGATAAGACAGACGTACCTTGTTGCGTATCAAAAATATCCGGCGTGAGATAGTTGCGACTGTGCGCATAAGTAGTCAGGCTCTGTTCGATGAAAATATTAAGGCGGCAGTGCGCTTCATCCTCAGAAGCTGGTAATACATCAATGGTGTCCGGATATCCTAAATCTTCTAATGAAGGTATTTGATCAGACTGAAGTTCACCCTGCCAAAAATCTTCTTTTTGCAATGGACGATGTGGTTCATAGAAAACTGCTTCTTGGAACCACTGGGTTTTAAAAGGGGTAAAAACAACATACGGTTCCCCATCAGCTTTCAACACTTTGCCGGGTGGGTGCAACAGCATATCGTGACAGGCTGTTATTTTGACAGCTAGCGCTTCTTTGACTGCTTGGTCACGTTGGCGGGCAAATGGTGTGTAATCCTCATTAAAATGAACAGCTTGGGCCCCTGTTTCAGCAATTATCTTGTTTAATACACTGACAGGTTCGCCGTGTCGAATAATTAATCTCGTCCCCAGTTTTTGCAAATTCAGATCTAGTGACTGCAAAGCTTGTAACATAAATTTCAGACGGGGCAGGCTAATCCGTTCACTCTGTAAAATGGCTTCGTCAAAAATAAATAGAGGTAGTAGTGGCGCACGTTGCTCTAAGGCGCACTTAATCGCGGTATGGTCAGTGAGGCGGAAATCACGGCGAAACCAAAGAATGATGGGGGCAGTCATAAGATTTTGAACCTATATATAAAGTTATATAAAACTTATACAAATACTATATCATCATTATTTATGACTGTAAAATTAGAAACAAAAATGGGGAGTATAAAAATACTCCCCATGCTTTTTCAATTGAGTAGATAATTTTATCTACTATTTAGTGGCAACTGCTTCAGGCACTTGCGTAAGGGTTGCTGGATCAACGTTGCCGAGCAGGTAATTAATCACATGCTTGGCTGAGTAGCTGGTTTCGCCAGCCGGAATAATGCGCGGCAAGTTTACCAAGTCGTTCCCGGAAGTTACGATAGGCAATTCAACATAACCATTCTTGCGAACTTGCGGGAAACCAGCGGCGGCACCAAGCGCATTACACAAGCAAACTGTGCCTTCAGTTTCTTCCTCTTTACCACCCTTGCGGACGTAATCCTTGATGGGTTCGGCTGAACAACGATAGCCAACTTTACCATCGGGTCGCTTGTAAAGTGTGCGCAAGAAGCTCATATCACAGATACGGCCACGTTCATCATAGGCATCTTCTTCGGCAATCGTTCCACTCGCGGTAACAACCTTGAAAGGGAAACCAGTCGGAGAAGCCATGGCATTGGTACGAACATCCAATTTGCCTTCAAGCACATCGTTGATGATTTCTTGCTTATAGTGGGCTTGCATACCTGATTCATTGGAGTAAGCAAAGGCGGTACCCACTTGAATACCAGCCGCGCCACTATCGAGGGCACTTTGCAATTGTTCAGGATGGCCGAAACCGCCTGCCAACCAGAAAGGCTTACCAATTTCTTTCATCTTTTCTAAATCAACAGCATCCCGCTTACCATAAATGGGGTCGCCATTTTCATCAAATTTAATGGTACCGCGCGGGGGTGCATTGTGACCACCAGCGGTAGGACCTTCGATGATGAACCCTTCAATGCTACCTTCACTACGCTTGAGCAACGCTTGGGCCAAAATGTTAGATGAAATAATTGGCAACCAGTTCGGGCGCTTGAGTGGGCCAATCATTTCAGCAATACCGGGGAATAATTCTTCAGGATGTACCCAAACACGATAGTCATCTTCACCCGTAGCACCGACAACATCAACGCGGTAACTGGCTGATTCATGATTAGCCAATTTATCTAATACACCTGCGATTTGGGTCGGAATCCCGGCCCCCATCAGAACATAATCAACCCCAGCCAACATGGCTCCATACAGTGAAGAGACATTTGGGAGTTGAACTTTTTCAAGCAGGTTGACGCCAACAACACCATCATGACCTTCTTTAGCCAACCAAACTTCCACGAAGTTGGCGACAATCGTCACAATATTGAGGCTCTTGGTCGGCTTAATGGTGAAGGCTCCCGCTGTTTTATAGGGAGTCATCGGGTCTTTGCCGCCCTCAACATAATATTTTTCGTAAATCTGATCGGCGACATCTGGGTAAGGGAAGGCATCAAGGGCGCGCCGTACGTGTCCACCGGGATCACCGTTCATTAAGCGCGCAATCAAAACAATGCTCACGCCGGTGCCGGACACCACGCCAAGTTGACCTTCCAAGGAAACTGCCCGCGCAAGTTTGTAGTCTGAAACAGCTACGCCCATGCCGCCTTGGATAATTAATGGTAAGCTCATGAAATATTACTCCGAATCTTGATTTAGGAGATTATTGCTAACCCCCGCTCAGTACTGATTTGTTGATCGGTATTCCTTCCACGATAATGCGCAAAGGCATGTTGCAAATTCCGAACACCGATTTTTATGCTAGCTGACTGCTATAACACCGTACCTCGCAAAAAGTCACAGAAATTGCGAATTTTGCGTGAAGAGACAGGATAACCGCTTTAAAATGGCTATTCAAGGTAAAAACAAAGATGTAGTATAAAACTAACAAATCACGATTGAGACTTGTTTTTATGTAAACCTTGGCTATAACAGCGTAGATACCTTACGGCATAAAGCTAAATAAAGTCTAAGAAATATGGTATGAACCTCCAGCGTAGGGTAACCGCCAGCTACTGTTAACAAGTTGAGACTCACCAACGAAGATATACATTTAAGGATTGAAAATTGTCAGAAGACCGTCAATGGATTGAAATTTCACTCCGGACTACCGGAGAACTTGCCGAAGCGATTGTCGATATTTTACAACGCTACGGACATCAAGGCGTTGTTATCGAAAATGAAGGCTTTTTCTCAGCGGATGATTATTGGGAAGACGAATTGCCCAGCAGTGATCATGTCAATGTAAAAGCCTATTTCCCTGCCGATGAATACGCTGTTGATAAGAAACAACAAATTCAAGATGCTTTGCGCTACATGAATATGATTGCGCCTATGCCTGAACCCGAATTCCGCTCATTAGCTGAAAAAGACTGGGCTACGGCGTGGAAAGCACATTATAAGCCGCTCCGCTTAGGTAAACGACTCTATATTTGCCCCGAATGGATTGAAACGGACACCCTCTCTGATTTGACCGAGGAAGATATTTTGATCCGCCTCGACCCCGGCATGGCTTTTGGGACAGGTACCCATCCCAGCACCCAGCTCTGCATGATTGCTACCGAAGAAATTTGCAGTGAAAAACCCGCGTTAAGTGTGGTTGATTTGGGTTGTGGCTCAGGTATTCTAAGCATTGCGGCGGCTAAATTGGGCGCGGCGAATATTCTTGGCCTCGATATTGATGATATTGCCGTTGAAGCAACCATCGAAAATGCCGAATTGAATGGCGTAGCGGATCACATTCAAGCTCAAACGGGCAGTCTGGAAAGTTTAACCCATGCCGCCCGCCGTTTTGATTTGGCCCTCGTCAATATTTTGGCCAAGATCATTATTGCGATGTGCGATGAAGGCTTGGGCACCATCGTACGTCCGGGTGGTATCGCTGTCTTTGGCGGTATTATTCACGATCAAGCCGATGATGTAGAAGTCGCCTTGCGCAAAACGGGCCTCGAACCCTATCGTCGCCGCACAATGGGTGATTGGGTTGTTATTGAGGCGCGCCGACCTGTTGAATAAACCCATGTCCGGCTAGCCACTGAATAAGTTGATGCCGATTCGGTTCGGTAATCATAGAACCCCGATGTACCCCTTTTGGACTATGACCCTTGGTTAATGGTGCCGGAGGGGTATACGGTAAAATTTCCCCTTCTTCAGCCACAACCAAGGTGGGCACAGATAGAAAGCCTGTCCAGTTCATTACATTTTCTAAGGCAACTTCATCTTTATCAATCAAAACTTCGTGGTATTCCACATCAAATTGTTCTAAAACATTGAGTGCAATAAAAACATAGGGGCACGGCATACTCCGCGTATACATAATCAATCGCTTACCCGACATAATCTTCTCCGTTACCTTTCAATATTTATCAATTAATCTCTAGTCATCTAAAACATCTCGCCAATAATGCGGCGCTAAATCCGCCAATGTTTTGGCCATCCACTGCGATGGGTCATCTGGATGCGGAACCGCCACTTCAACTTGATCGCCCCATTGATGCAAGCGTTCTTGACATAAACCACATGGTGATAGAACTAAATAGCGACCATCTTCAGGATCATGATACATACACACTGAAGCAGTTACCGTTTTGTCGTGGCGAAAGGCATTCAAAATTGCTTCAGTTTCCGCACATAAGCGTCCCGGACCATAGCGCTCCAATTTGAAACGCACGCCTAACAGAATATCACCATCCGTCGTATAGAGCGCGGCGGCAATACCAAGATCATCTGGAAAACGGCGATCAATTTCCGCAATCGCGGCATCCACCAACGCTTGATCTAATTTCATTAGGGCTTCTCCTAAGCTTAGAATGACTATTTTCCACATTTCTTACGATTGCACGGTTGGTCATTTCGTCTAATTTTATCGTGTTCTGAGCGCTTATTAAACAGTGCTTGGGCGTGGAGCAATATTTTGTCACAGTGTTCTACAATAGATTTAACGCAAATTTGAATTTTCTTTGTAACGTTTTTTAAACCTGAACGTCTTACCTATAGATACAATTCAAATTCATTTCTCCCACAGGGAGGGGAGCCAGAGATATATGTTACCTAAACGCTTGATTTACCTGCTCATAAGCAGTCTGATGATTAGCATTTTCTTATTAGGAGGTCTTGATTTAGCCACAGCCCAAACCAGTCAGCCACCCGCAATTGTAGCATTCACAATTGATCAAGATACCATTCCACTCAGTGATGCTGAATCAGGTCTCCTGTTAACCAATATCCATTGGCGCACACTCAATATGACTGACAAACATCACTTAACCCTCGAAACGTATCATCTCAATGCATGGATGCCAGTCCTTGACGCAGATGAAGTTTTGGAGCCAATTGGAAGCCATGAGATTGCCATTCAGCATCCATTAAATTTTGGCAAGCCTACCTATCGTCTCAGTATTTTGGACGAACACTCAACCGTTCTAGACGAGCAAATTATCACGGTTGAATATACTGAGTCGTCAGATGATGTTGACCCCCATATTGAACAATTTCAGTTGCTCGATTTGTCCGATAGCATCACTGAAGTTGACCATAATGGACGCGGCATGGTTTGGGTGCAATGGGCTGTTGGAGACCGCATTCCCGGTTCACATCTAATTTTTGAACAAGTGACTCCATCCAGCGAATATGAACTCGCTGAATTATCGCGTGACGTGTTATGGATTCCATCGGTGGGTCGCGGTCCTTTAAGCTTTACATTGCCCGAACCTGCCCAAGATGTTGAATTACGGATGCAATTGATTGACACGCTTACCGATACCGTGCTTGACGAAGAAATTTTGTCTGTACCTGTCAGCCCCAACGTTGAAATTGGTGAACCGCCGGTTGTCGTTGTGCCAACTGCGCAACCACCTGCCGCAACACCCCCGCCGAATAATGATGCGGAGTTGATTTCATTCAATGTGGAGCCGAACTATGTAGGCCTAGGTGATTCCTACACGATTTCTTGGAATGTGGCCAATGCCGATAGCGTCTGGATTCTGGTACAAGGTCCGCTCCTATCTAAAGGTTTCATGTACATTTATCAAGATACCGGCGGCAATGATTTGCCGGGACAAGGTTCGTTAACATATACCACGGAAACAAATCCATCTGGTCAAGCCAACCGCACACTGGTGTATTCTTTGTTTTCGCCAGTGAGTTCCAATGCTGTCACAGTCGAATTTGAATGCGTGAATAACTGGTTAACCACGCCACCCAGCAATTACGAAGACATCATCTGTCCCGAATCAGGTGAAACGATTTCAGCGGCCTATCAAAGTTTTGAACGCGGATTTATGATTTGGCTCGTTGAATCAGGAAGCAATTATTTTACGGATAGTGCTAGTCGAATCTATGTCTTTCCGTATAGCTCAGCGATTGGTCAAGGTCATGCCTATCGTGATACATGGAGCGACCAAGAAATTACGTGGACTGAAACACCACCCGAAGGCTACTATCTGCCCCAACGCGGCTTTGGTTGGCTCTGGGTAAATAATGAACAAGTCCGCAATATGCTTGGCTGGGCAACCGGTAACGAAACAGGTTATAGTGCTAAACGGCAATTAGTTATGCACACTACCGGCGGTCCGCGCTTTATGCTTACGCGTCCGAATGGCTCATTTATCGAAGTATATCTGGCCTATCAAGGCGACGCGCCACTGATATCATGGAGCACCCTGCAATAAATCAATTTGCTTAGAAACACAGAAAAACAGCTATCCAATAACGAATGGGTAGCTGTTTTTTATTCAATAAGTGATTTTCTTCACAATTTTTGACGAAGTAAAAGAGGAGACGTTATGATTGAAGAAATAATTTGAGCAGGGGATACAACAAATGTCTGAACAAGGCTCCATAAATACTGAAACACTGCATGCTGATTTAGATTTAGAACGGCTTCATAATGGCCAAATAATTGTTTATACCGTGAAAAGTGCGAAGCGCGAAGTTACGGATATATGGGTTGAATCAATTAAGAAAGAAATTTTAGCGACGCCAAATAATCAGCCATTTATTGCGTTATACGATGTAACACCAATCATGGCTGTTACACCCTATGCCAAAGCCAAACTTCAAGAACTTTCTGACTATACGCATAGCGACGAAAAATACACAGAAAAATATGGCTACATTGCCTTTTTGCTCTCAAATTCAATGTTGAACACAATTGTGCGACGTTTTGTTAATTTCGATCTGGGGCGCAAACGAGCAGGAAAATATGAGCGCCAAATTTTCCAAGACAAAGACCAAGCGCTCGCATGGCTTGAATCCAACATTGGCGCAAGCAGACCCGACTAGAAAATTACCAAAATAATAAAAGAGCGAGCACGCCGCTCACTCTTTTGATTCATAGACTAAGTTATCGCGTAAAGAATTACTCTTTGGCGCGCAGATGTGGATAGAGCAATACTTCGCGAATGGAGTGCCGATCGGTTAAGAGCATTACTAGGCGATCAACACCCATCCCCATACCACCTGCGGGCGGCATCCCGTAGCGCATGGCCCGAAGATAATCTTCATCAACAGGAGCGGCGTCTTCGTCGTCAGCATCATAAAGCCGTCCCATTGCAAGGAAGTTTTCTTCTTGTTGTAATGGACTGTTCAACTCTGTAAAGGCGTTGCCCATTTCCATACCCGCGATATAGAATTCAAAGCGTTCGGTGTGGGTCGGATCATCGTCAATCTTCTTGGCAAAAGGCGAGATTTCCAAGGGATAATCCAGCACGAATGTCGGTTGAATAAGACGTTCTTCCGATAGTCCCAATAATTCTTCAACCAATTTACCCCAATTGAGGTCTGGCTTGAATTCGATACCGGCTTCCTTCATTGCCCCCGCGAGTTCTTCTTGGGTCGGATACTCCATATAATCAATTTCAAGGACTTCCTTCACCAAATCACGAATGGTAACCCGTCGCCACGGGGGAGCCAAATTAATTTCATGTCCCTGGAAGTTAATCATGGTGGTGCCGTTGACCTTCATTGCGGCATCGGCCACCAATTGCTCGGTAAGTTCCATCATGAAATTATAATCCGCATACGCGACATAGACTTCAAGCATAGTGAATTCGGTATTGTGCTTATAACTCACGCCTTCGTTGCGGAAATCACGGCCAATTTCATATACACCATCAAAACCACCCACAAGTAGCCGCTTCAAATAGAGTTCGAAGCTAATACGTAAGAAGAGTTCTTGGTGTAATTGATTGTGATGAGTCACAAACGGACGCGCCGCCGCCCCACCATAAATAGGTTGCAAAATCGGTGTTTCAACTTCGAGATAATCCTTGCCATCCAAGAAGCTCTGAATAGCCCGCACCGTCTTGGTGCGCTTTTTGAAAACCTCACGCACGTCGGGATTCACAGCCAAATCAGCATAACGTTGGCGATAGCGTTCCTCGGTATCACTAAATTCACCGTAACGTTCAACCGTGCCGTCATCCAACACCCGTTCTTTGATCACAGGCAATGGACTCAGTGCCTTGCTCAGAACCTTCACATCTTGCACATTGATGCTGATTTCACCGGTCTTGGTGCGCATGACGGGGCCCGTTGCTTCAACAAAATCGCCCATGTCCAACCCGTTTTTGATCATGCTGAAAATATCTTCGCCCACAATATTGATGCGGACAAAAAGTTGAATTCGGCCAGTTTCATCCGCGATATGACCGAAATAGAGTTTGCCTCGCAGATTTTGCCGCACAATACGGCCACAGACGGTCACCGTTTCGGTTTCAACTTGCGCATCTTCGCCCGCATCGGCTTCAGTCGCTTCGTATAAGGCTATTGCGTCAGCAATAGTATGCGTACGTTTAACGCGCGTTGGATAGGGATCAATATTGTTGTCTAGCAAATATTGAAGCTTATTAAAACGGTCTTGTTCGACGTTATTGGTCGGTTGCCAAGGCATAAATTAATCCTTTGAGAAATGCCGCATTCTGCGAGATTGATTGATGATTTTTCTGTATTTAAGCAGTCTAATCGGAATGCGGCGCATTGGCAACGGATAATCCAACCAAATTCGCGGCTATTCGATATGAATCAAGCCCGCTTTAATATCAATACGCGCGGTATCCATCAATTGCCACAACACCGCTTGACTACGGGCATCGTCATCCATTGAAACAAAATCGACGGTATCAAACAATGTGCTGAGTTCGCGGACAACTTGAATTTGGGCAGTGTCTTCACCAATCGCGACATGCGCTGGATTGTCATAATACGTTAAATCAACAAGTGTGCCATTTGCCAAATTTGTATCGATGATAAATTCATGTGCTTCAGTCGAATCAGATAAGATATAGGTTCCCGCCATATATAAGCTTGAGCCGATCATGTCCACATCTTCGGGCAGATTTTGCGCGGTATCATAAGCTCGTGCAACCAGATAGTGTCCTTGGCAATAATTGATAGTCGGCACTGTAATTTGACCCAATATAAAGTCGGTGGGACTAGCGAAATCTTCAATGACGGGTTGATCCATAAGTGAGGGATCACGCTCTCCACCATGACCTGCTTCAGCCGAATTGGGAATGAGCGCATTACTTAACCAGGCGGTTGCGTCATCATGCGTATGGTCATCACATTCAACAAGTTGTGTGGTATA
This sequence comes from Anaerolineae bacterium, assembly GCA_050303635.1. Classification (GTDB taxonomy): domain Bacteria; phylum Chloroflexota; class Anaerolineae; order Aggregatilineales; family J027; genus JAKEEQ01. Next base: position 4,686 of record JBNLCD010000052.1, on the reverse strand, counting down.
ACTCACGACATAAGCTGTATCCACATGCACGGTATAGCCCAGTGCACTGGTAACCGTCCAACCTGTTCCATCTTCATCAAATTCAACACCATCTATATTCCAGACCATTTCATATTGAATATCACCTTCTGTTGTTGGTTCGGCAGTGTGACCAAAAATTTGCTTAGCGACAATGCCGCTGGCAAGACTTAGGATAATTGCAATAATTGCGAGGCGGGTGATTTTGGCGAACATGATATTTTCTCCCCATCAAACTATGTGATTGATTTTAGGATAGCGAAAACATGTTCAGAACTTATGTAGAGCGTGTTTTGATCTCTGGATAAACATAAAAAAGCACCCATCGTTGTGATGAGTGCTTTAGGGAGAGAGTTAGGGGATGACTGTATGCTTTTTTAGTTGCGGCGGGGTGGTCCACCGTTACCTCGTCCACCTTGGGGTGGGGCACCGTTGCCCGGACCGCCGTTCGCTGGGCCGCCATTATCGGCAGGAGCACCATTATCATTTACGCCCGCTTGACCAGCTTGTTGTCCACCGCCGTTGCCGCCGCCCATCATATTGCTGGTTTCAGCGACACCATGATAACATCCAAGGAAATAAGGGAAGGTGTCGGTTGCGTAGTAGCGATATTGACCGTCAGAACCAACCATGCCGTTACATTCATCAAGATCACCACTGCCCGCTACATATTCGTGAGCTTCCCAAGCATTGCGGACATCTTCAATCCGTTGCCAGCTTGAATCGACTTTGTAAATTTCACTACAAGAAGCGTCGGTACAGGCATAGGGAGCCATAATCGGATAACCATCGAAGGCATAGCCAATAACTAACCACGGGTTGCCATCAATATTGGTGAATAAGCAGTCCGGGCGAGCATGGAAGTGATACATACCTTGTTGAGCCGTATGGCCACTGCAATAGTCCAAAATACCGTCTAAATAAGGATCACCGTAATCATCACGGGGCGCTTCATTTGGACCAAATAAGGGCAGTCCGGTAACGGTAATGCCAATCGCACCTAATAAGGGAATATCACTGGGTTGACTAGCTTCAACAGGCGTAGTCGGGATAATCCATGTATAATTTTGCGCTTGTAAATCGTTTGGCGTAATTTGGACGAATTCGAACGTAGGAATGCCATTTGATTGAACAACCATATTGTCACCATCACAAGTGACATTCAGCACGGGATCAGGATAATTTGCTTGGCTATAGCCGGAAACATCTTGAAAAAGGCTTGGGTCACAAAATTCGGCTCCTTGTGAATTCGTTTCAATGACTGGTTCATCACTAATCAGGGCCGAACTTGTCACAGTTTCATTCGATTGACTGGCTGAAACCTCATTGAGATTGCTCAAGCCAACAGTTAACACGAAAACAAATAAGATACTGGCAATTGCGAATTGGCGAGTACGAAATTGCTTAAACATTGGTAGCTCCTCTGAAGGACTAGTTGATCGGATTGATCTCAGAATAGAGCGTAAATGTTTAGAACTTATGTAGATGTTTTATAGATTCAGTTTAATTTTCGCGCTTATTGCAACTTTACCAAGAGTTTAAAAAGAGTCCGTACTTCGTCCTGATTCAGTTTACTAAGCGCTGTTTTTTCCTCGTTGATAACTGTTTCGGTCAATTTGGGGAGCATCTTTTGGCCTGTCGCAGATAACGATAACGCATAAGCTCGCCGATCATTAGGGTCGCGGTGTCGCTCCACAAAACCTTCTTTTTCCAACACATCGACCAACTTAACCATCGTTGTGCGGTCAATGCGTAATTTTTCAGCAATAGCAATTTGGGGCAAGCCAGCCTGCTGATTGAGCACAATCATAATGCCATAGTGACGCGAAGTAATGCCAAAACTCGCGAGGCTCTCATCGACATTGGCCACAATAGCTTGCGCGGCTTTACTAATCAAAAAGCCGATAAATGGCACCAAATTGTCAGGGAGATCGTCTTCAGCATAATTCAGATCATTGAGTAAATCGGCCAAATAATTTTCAGTTGACATAATAATCACTTTCTAATATAATCAGCAAAACTGATTATTTAATTCGATGATAATCAGTATACACATATAAGTCGTGAAGGGACAAGGGTTATGTCAGCTTATCACAATCTCGATTTTGCTTCGATTCAAGTGCGCAATTTAGATGCTTCACGCACCTTCTATATAGAAGTTTTCGGTTTTAAGCCTAATAATATGCAACGACCTGATGCAGTTGTTTTCGAAAATGAAAGTGGCGCTATTTTCGCTATTCGTACGCCACTTCGTCCTTTACCTACCGATGGACAACTCGGAGTCGGTGCCTCATTTTGGTTTGATGTCACCGACGTAGACAAGCTCTACACCCATATTCAAACAGAAGGTGGCCAAGTGCTCAGTCCGCCTGAAGATGGTCCATTTGGTCGGCAAATGATGGCTGTTGATCCTGATGGTTATATTTTTGTCTTTCATCAAAACACACCTGCCTAGTTAGATCATCAGATATTCGCCATTCGCTTTCATTTATCTCAATAATAACTGCTCGCCATAAAGGACTTCAATTCACAAGGAGATACATTGTGTCAGCTATCTGTGAAAAGATTCAGATTCAACCAGCGGCTCCATTCGATTTTCAGAAGTCATTACAATTTATCAAAGGATTTCCGGCAACCCAGCATGAACAATTTGTCGGCGGAAATTCCCTGCGCAAAGGATTGCGCATTCAGCACACCACTGTTGCTTATGAGCTCACGAATGTAGGGACAATTGATGCACCGTGCCTAGAACTAACACTTCAGGCTGATAAACCGATCGATGACCAACTCAGTCAAGCTATTGAAGACCGGATACGCTTTTTTCTGAGTTTGGATGATGATTTAAGCGAATTTTATGAGCTAGCCAAACAAGATGATATTTTCACGAACAAGGTATTGCCCCAATTTTATGGTTATCGACATGTGAAGTTTCCGAGTCCGTTTGAAAATGCCATGTGGGCCGTTTTAGCCCAACGTCAAGCAATGGCGCAATCACGGCAGATGAAACGAAGCCTCATTGAGTACTATAGCGAGCCACTAACTATAAACGAGCAAACATATCATGCCTTTCCCGAAGTCGCTGATTTCCTGTCAATTGATCCAGAGATGATTGCGCAACTCATTGGTCATGAACGCAAATCTGAATATTTGAGGCATGTACTCGAAGCATTTGCCAATATCAGTGATGATTTCCTCAAAAATGCGCCGTATGAAGATGTCAAACAATGGCTCTTGAATATTAAAGGCATTGGGGAATGGTCCGCTATTTTTGTCCTAGTTCGTGGCCTAGGACGCATGGAACAGGCTTTAACAGATGCTCCAAACAGCCGATTCAATCAAACGATGCTCAAAACAGCCCAACGGATTTATGGTCCAATTAGTTTCGGCGAGTTACAAGCCAAGGCTAGCTATTATAGAGCATGGCAAGGATATTGGACCCATCTACTGAAAGCCGCCTACGAAATTCGCTAGGTTCTCCACATTGAAATAGATGCAAAAATGCAGGCGAGTCAGTACTCGTCTGCATTTTTTGACTTTAAATGTTACCTGAACATTAACAATCAGTTTCAAAAACATAAGTATTGAACCACGCTTACCCCACGCTAAAATCACCATGTTTGAAAAAAGTTGGCGCGATTTATCAATTATGGGGTAAGCTAAAAGCAGTTCAATAGGTGTACTTACTAATGCTAATGGAGATAACTCTATGCCGTATCAGCGCACTCCACGCCAATTCTTGAGGAACATCCTCATTCTTGTTCTTATTCTAAGTTTTAGTGTTATGTTTATACCCCAAACTGCCCAAGCGCAAGATGGTGGTCAAACATATACCGTACAAACGGGCGATAATTTATATCGCATTTCTTTGCGCTTTGGGGTCAGTATTTCAGCGATTATGTCTGTGAATCCCCAAATTACGAATCCGAACCTCATTTATGTTGGTCAAGTGATCAATATCCCGGATGGTGCCACCGATAGCGGGGGCGGTACGACATCTGGTGGCAGTACTGATAGCGGTGGTACAGATACCGGCGGTACCACAGGTGGTACGACAGGCGGCACAACGGGTGGTGATACAGGCTCAACTTCAAGTTATACGGTTCAAGGTGGCGATACACTTTATAAGATCGCCACGCGTTTCAATATGACTTTAAGTGCCATCATTGCTCTAAATCCCCAAATTACAAATCCAAATCTCATTTATGTGGGCCAAATTATCACGATTTCAGGCACAGGCGGCACCACAAGTGGCGGCACGACTTCGGGTGGTACGACAGGCGGCACCACAGGTGGCGGTACAGTCTCCGGTGGCGGCAATGCGGGGAGTGGCTTCGAACTCGGCGGACATATTGCTGGTTATGGTCATGTCGGTGAAATGAATTCGGCCCGTATGAATTGGGTCAAGACACAAATCAAATGGAATCGTGGTGACGGAACTGGCGCGGCGGCTGGGGCAATCAATGAAGCTCACAATAACGGTTTCAAGATCCTCATTAGCATCGTTGGCAATAAGGATCAAATGGGTGATTTCAATAATTATGTGAACGAATACGCCGCATTTGTCGGGCAAGTGGCCCAACTTGGTCCTGACGCGATTGAAGTTTGGAATGAACCCAATATCGATCGCGAATGGCCCGCTGGTCAAATTAACGGGGCAAATTATACCCA